>NZ_JBHWLY010000004.1:58309-94767 GCF_042730435.1 Nocardioides sp. NPDC059952
GCATCGGGCGCTGGAGAGGACCGTGTTGGTCTCGACACGCCTCCGCCCAGCGGCTCCGGCGGCTCGACCAGCGGGGGTACGGACGCCATCGACCTGGGTGCCACGGTCGTACCGGTGCTGATCAAGAACTACGGCAAGAAGATCGCCATCGGGGTGGCCGTGATCGCCGCGGTGGTGATCGGCTACAAGCTCCTGCGCGGCTGAGACCGGTTTACGTGACGAACCCGTCGCGCAAACCGGATACCGCTCGCGCAACGGGGATAGCGGAGCGCGGTGCGACCTCTCTAGCGTTTTCCGTACGCAGAACCCCGCTGCGAGAGGAAAAAGAAAAAGTGAAGATCGCGGTCATCGGTGCCGGGTTCGCAGGCGTTGCCTCGGCCAAGGTGCTCACCGAGCTCGGGCACGACATCACCGTCTTCGAGAAGACGCCTGACGTCGGCGGTGTCTGGAGCCGGACCCGTCGCTACCCGGGCCTGACGACTCAGAACAACAAGGACTCCTACACGCTCTCGGACCTGAGGATGCCCAAGGTGTTCCCCGAGTGGCTCAGCGGGGAGCAGGTGCAGAGCTACCTCGAGATGTACGTCGAGAAGTTCGACCTCGCCTCGATGATCAGGCTCTCGACCGAGGTGCGTAGGGCCCAGCCGGCTGGAGGGGGCGGCTGGGCCATCACCTCTGCGGGCGCCGACGGCGAGACGACCGAGGACTACGACCACCTGATCGTGGCCAGCGGGGTCTTCTCGGAGCCGTTCGCGCCCGCGTACGACGGGGTCGAGGAGCTGGAGGCGGCCGGTGGCCGGATCCTCGCGGCCAGCGAGCTGCTCGACCTGGAGACCGTCAAGGGCAAGGACGTCGTGGTCGTCGGCTACGGGAAGTCGGCCTGCGACGTGGCTGTCGAGATCGCCAAGGAGGCGGCCTCGACCACCGTCGTCGCGCGGCAGCTGCTGTGGAAGATGCCCCGCAAGATCAAGGGCGTCCTCAACTACAAGGTGCTGCTGCTCACTCGTATGGGGGAGGGGCTCTTCCCCTACCAGAGCATCCGCGGTGCCGAGAAGGTCCTGCACGCGGGCGGCTCGAAGATGGCCGGCTCGATGGTCGGCAGCGTCGAGTCGGTCACCAGCGGCCAGCTCAAGCTGAAGAAGCTGGGGCTGCTGCCCAAGGGCCAGTTCACCGACATCGCCCGCTCGACGGTCTCGCTGGCCACCGAGGGCTTCTTCGAGGGCGTCGAGGCCGGTGACATCGTCGTCGAGCGTGACACCGAGATCGCCGCCTTCGTGGCGAAGGACGGCAAGCCGTACGCCGAGCTCGCCAACGGTCGCGCGGTGCCTGCCGACGTCGTGGTGACCGCGACCGGGTTCAAGCAGGAGCTCCCGTTCTTCTCCGAGGAGATCTGTGACCAGCTCACCGACGACAACGGTGACTACCAGCTCTACCGCCAGATCCTCCCGCTGGGCGTGAAGGACCTGACCTTCGCCGGCTACAACTCCTCGTTCTTCTCGCCGCTCTCGGCCGAGATGAGCGCCGTCTGGATCGGCTCGCACCTCGGTGGCGGCCACGAGGTCCCGCCGGTGGAGGAGATGGAGGCCCACGTCACCGAGCGCCTGGCCTGGATGCGGGAGCGCACCGACGGCCACCATGCCCGGGGCACCAACATCATCCCGTTCTCGATGCACAACATCGACGAGGTTCTCGGCGACGTCGGCCTCGACGTCAGCAAGCGGGTCAAGGCAGTGCAGTGGTTGTTGCCGATCAACCCGAAGGCGTACGCCTCCATCACTCCCAGACTCGTGGAGAAGCTGGCAGCGAGGAGCTAGTACGGCGAGATGCCGGTACTCCTGGGTGGGACCGGCATCTCGCTCGGGCGAGCCCGCCGAGCGGGACCTTAGACAGTGATTGCGCCGGGTTCGCGTTGATGACGCGGCGGCTCCGCTACGCTCTTCGGTCAATCGAGCCGCGCGCCAGGAGCCTGCCTTGCCCCGTCCCCTGCTGGGTCGCCACACCGTTGTCGCCACCACTGACGTGGACCAGGCCAGAGAAGCCGTAGCCGAGCGATTCTGTGCCCATTACCTGGCGCTGACCAAGGCCGGTTCCCACCTCGACATGGTGCACAACGCGGCGCCGCTGGGCGAGGACGTGATGCTCAACTACATGCGCTACGGCGACGAGGTGCGGATCACGCCGGGCACCTTCGACGACTTCTATCTGATCCAGCTCCCGCTGGCCGGGACCGCCAAGGTCAAGGTGGGGGAGCAGGTCGTGCTCGCCGACCGCACCCGCGCCTCGATCGGCTCGCCGACCGAGGCGGTCGACATGCTCTGGTCCGACGGCTGCGAGAAGCTGCAGGTCTACATCCGGCGCAGCGCCGTCGAGGAGGCAGCCGCCGGCATCGGCGGCTCCGGTCCGGTGGTCTTCGACCCCACGCTCGACCTCGGCCGGCCCGAGGTTCGCGACTGGCTGAAGATGGTGCGGCTGGCCTACGACAACGTCGAGGCCGGCGGCTCGCTGATGAGCTCGCCACTGGTGGCCGCGCCCTACGAGCAGGCACTCATCGGGGGACTGCTGACGGTCCAGGCGAACACGTCCCTCGAGATCGTCTCCGAGAACGTCACGCCCACGATCTCCCGAGCCGTACGCATGGCCGTCGATCTCCTCGAGGCCCACCCCGAGCGCCCGTGGAAGGTCGCCGAGCTGGCTCTGGCGGTCGGAGTCTCCACCCGCACGCTGCAGGAGGCGTTCCAGCGCGACCTCGACACCACCCCGCTCGAGTACTGGCGGCGGACCCGGCTCGACCGCGCCCACACCGACCTCCTCACCGCCGATGCCACCGCCACCTCGGTCACCCAGATCGCCGCCCAGTGGGGCTTCTTCCACCTCGGCCGGTTCTCCCAGGCGTACCGGGCACAGTTCCAGGAGCTCCCGTCTCAGACGCTCATGCGTTGAGGTTGAACGCGGCCGATTGAAGTGGCGGCCCGGGCCGTTGTTGGTTAGGTTGCCCCCCATGCCTCGCGTGAGGCGGCCGATCTGGAGGACCACCATGGCCCGAATCGCGAGCGCGATCGCCATCTTGCTCATCGCACCACTTCTCACCTTTGCCTCGGCGGTTGCTGAGGCTGCCGAGGCCGATGGCTTGACCATCTTCCCCACCGCGGACGGGCCGTTCATGTGGGGCGAGCCGATGGACCTCGAAGGCACGGTGACGGAGAACGGCGCGCCGGTTGTCGGTGCGAGCGTCGAGCTCGCGCAGATCAACCCGAGTGCTGCATCCCTCGCCACCGTCGTCACCGACGCCACCGGGCGTTGGACCTACCGGTTCACGCCGCCCGTCGCGAGCCGCTACACGCTGCAGGCGAGTTATGTCGGCGCCACCGGAACCTACGAGTCCTGGACAAACTTCACCGTTGCCCGGCACCCGACGACGTTCACCTTCTCCAACAACGGTCTCCGTCAGACGGACGAGCAGATCTCCTTTGACGTGCTCCTGTCCGCCGACGGCGCAGGACTGGCTGATCGTGTCGTTCACTGGGACCTTCAGTGTTGGTATTCCGAGACTAGCCCGGTCTCAGTCGGCCGCATCACGGACAGCACCACGTCAGCCGCCGGCACGTTCACCGTGACGTACGACCAGCAGTTCCCGTGTCCTGAATACGCACTCATTGCTTGGTGGGACGGCGACCAGGACTATCAGCCGGTCAAGAGTTGGGCGAGAGAGCCGACCGCGTGGCATCGGTCGGACCTCAAGATCCACGCTCCGGCATCCGCCTTTGTCAACGACGACCTGGACACCAGCGTCACTGTGGTCGTCGACGGCGTGCCGGCTCCGAACCGCACCGTCCACATCCGTTACTTCGCACCGAGTGCAGGGCCGACCTACCTGGACGTCGTATCGGGCCCGGACGGTGTCGCCGTGATCCCGATCAAGGCGGCCGAACCCGGCAACTGGAACATCTACGCGACCATGGACGCCACAGACGACACCATGGCGGCCGAGCGGTCCGTCACGGTGCCCGTGTCCCGGGTCGCGACAGATCTCAGCGTCTCGCCGCTCGTGTCGGCGGTGCTCGTCGGCAAGCCTGTCACCATTCGAGGGAGCCTCGCCCAGGCCGACGGTCGGAACGAGGGGGTTGCGGTGGTCGTCCAAGCCACCGAGTCGGGAGTCGAGCACAGATACCAGACGACAACCGGTTCGGACGGCGCGTTCGAGTTCGTCCACACGCCGAACGTCGCCGGGTCCGTCATCTACGACGTCTGGGTCCCGGGTGACGATCGCTACAGCTACACCAGTCACCCGGCCCAGACGGTGACGGTGCAGCCGCAGACGCCGGCTGTGACGTTGACAGCCAACAAGACGTCGTACTCCGCAGGCGAGACGGCCACCTTCCGGGTCAACCTCACCAAGTCCGACAGTCGTCGGGTGAGGGTGACGGCGCAGGAGGCCGGCGGCAGCGCCAAGGTGCTCTACGACGGCAACGTTCCGTCGACGGGCCTGACTCTCAACCGCACGATGTGGCGGAACTCGACGATCGTGGCCAGCCACCCTGCCGACTCACGGAGCACGGCCGCCAAGGCAACGCTCAAGCGGTCCGTACGCCTCGGGCTCGCCACGAAGGCGCTGAACCCGCTGCGGCGGGTCGGGGCGTACGCCGTGTATCGGCCGTCCGCCGACCCCACCCTCGTCACCTCGGTTCGCCCGGTCCGGTCCGGCCTCTGCGTCCGGATGACGGTTCAACGGTACCGGGACGCGGGATGGCGCACTGTCGCGACGACGACCTGCCGGGCCACCGACCGTTACGGCAAGGCCCGGTGGACGTTCAACCGCTCACATGCGAGTGGCGCGCGGTTCCGTATCGCCGCCCGGTTCGCAGGCGATGCGACGAATGCTGCGGGGATCGGGCCGTGGACGTACATCCGGTTCCGCTAGGAGGCCGACGACACCTCACCACTGAGGCTCGTCGCTGAACCCGCCGTAGTCGTCGAGGTCGGCGTCGTCGCGGCGGTACTTCTCGCCGTCGCCGTTGCGCTGGTCGAGCTTGTCTTCCTTCTTGTCGCCGTTCGGTGGCGGCTCGGGCGGGTCGTCCTCTTGGTTGGGCTTGATCGGCGTCTTCGGGGTCAGCTTCTCCTTCAGGCGCTCCTCGACGGACTCGCCCTGCTTCGACTGCTCGGGGCCCTGGCCGGCGTCGGTGGGGCAGTCGCCTTCCCGCAGCGTGGCCAACGCCTCCTCGTACGCCGCCTTCGCCCCGGCCTGGTCGCCGGCGTCGCGGGCGCGGTCGCCGATCGCCTCCTGGGTCAGCGACAGGTTGATGCGTACGGTGCACTCGTGGTCCTCGGGCACCCGCTCGAGCGCCTCGCCGTAGTAGGCGACCGCCCGGGCGTTCTCACCGAGCAGGAAGGCGGCGTTGCCGGCGTCGAAGTGAGCGATCCAGGGCTGCAGGAAGTTGAGGTCGCGGTTGGCCGAGTAGTGCTCCATCGCGGTCGCGGCGTCGCGTACGTCCCAGGCGTCCCGGCCGCTGCGGTCGTGGTGACCCATCAGGACCACCTTCGCCAGGAAGACGAGCCCGATCACCACCGGGACGATCCCCGCCAGCAGCAGTGCGCGCCGCACCTGCTCGCGAGGTGTGCGCACCGGACCCGGCGGTGCGGTCGGGTCGACAGGCGTCTCGGTGAGGGTCACGACAGCACCTCCTCGGCCTCGTGTCCACGGCGACGATGGCCCCACAGCTCCCACAGCAAGAGTGCCAGCAGGGGGAAGCCGAAGATCCAGGCGCGGGAGACCTCGCCGCCGGCGGAGGTCTCCTCGGTGAGCATCTCGGAGTCCCAGGTGGAGGCCTCCGTGGCGATCTCCTTGGTCTGCTTCGTCGTGCGGTGAAGCGTCTGAAGACCCATCTGACCTGCGATCTCGCGCAGGTTGCCGAGATCGATCCGGGAGCGGGCGTCCTGGCCCTCGCCGTCCTTGAGATAGCCGTCCTGGGGACGTTCGTCGTCCCAGGGCATCCGGCCGCCCTCCTCGGTGCCGTAGCCGAGCACCACGCCGCCGGCCGAGAAATCGTCGACCTCGGCGAACGACTGCTGATCGATGCCCACGCGGGTGTTCTCGCCGTCGGAGGCGAACACCACGATCCGGCGCCGCTCGGGGAAGCGCTCCTGGTCACGCTCCAGGGTCTCGATGATCTGGTCGCGCGGGGCATCGACCATCGAGCCGGACCCGTCGAAGGCCCGTTCGGCGTAGAGCCCGTCGACCCAGGCGTCGAAGGCGGTGGTGTCGTAGGTGAACGGCATCTCGGTGCGGACGACCTCGCCACCGAAGGTGATCGCGCCGAAACGCACCGAGGGCAGCGCCTTCGAGAGCGCCTTGAGGTCCTTCTTGAGCTGGGTCATCCGGGCCTCGCCGCCGGGGGCGTCCTCGGCGACCATCGACCGGGTCCGGTCGACGACGACGAGGACGTCGAGGTCGGCCGTACGCATCTCCGCCGGTGCCGCGCCCCAGGTCGGGCGCACCAGGACGACGACGGTGAGCAGGACGATCAGCACGCGGCGTACGAGGGTGAGGATCTGCCATCCGAGGGCGCTCATCGGGCCACCCCACTCGGTGGGCGAGCCTGTTCGGGCGACCGACCCGTGGCCGGTGCCGGGCGGAACGACGAGCCCGAGGAGAGCCTTCCGGAGCGAACCAGGGCGTAGATCCACCCGGCGATCAGCATCAGGACCCCGAGCACGATCATCGCGATCGGCCAGCCGGGAGCGTCGCGGATCTGGTACTTCGGCGGCTCGACGACCTCGTCGGCGGAGAGCCGGTCGATGCCGGCCAGGATGGAGTCGATGGAGCCGTCGTCACCGAGCAACGAGAAGGTGCCGCCGGTGTCGGTCATCGCCTTGTCGAAGGTGGCCCGCTTGTCCTCCTGGAAGCTGAGGTCGGCCGAGCCGATGCCGTAGAGCTGGACGTCGCGCTCCTTGGCGAACTTCGTGGCCTCGGGCAGCGAGTAGACCGGCGGGCCGCCCTGCGGGTCGTTGTCGGAGGCGACGATGACCGCCCGGCCGCGCTCGGAGTTGGACAGGTCGAAGCGCTTGACGCAGGAGACGATGCCGTCGCTGATCAAGGAGGCGCGCTCCTTGCCGAGGTACGTCCCGGCGACGTACTCCTGGTCGCCGAGGGCGAAGGCCCGGCCGGCCCGGGCCAGCTCGTCCTGCACCCAGCCGTAGTCGTCGGTGAGCGGGAAGACGGTCACCGCGGCGTCGCTCCACAGGACCAGGCTGACCCGCTCGCCGTTGAGACCGGCGACGAGCTGGGAGTAGGCCTGGGTGACCTGGGTGTCCTCGTCGAACATCGAGGTCGAGGCGTCCAGGCAGAGCACGATGTCGCGGGTGGAGTAGCGGTTCTGGGTGATGTCAGTGGTCTGTGGCCGGGCGATCAGCCAGATGCAGCCGATCACCGCGAGCGCGATCCCCGCGGTCTGCCACCAGGACAGCCACCGCTGCTGGCTCGCGAGCTCGCGGAACCGGGGGAGCCGCTTGAGCCGAGCGGTGTGGGCGACGAGCACCGCGTCGGCCGGGCGGCGATGCACCCGGGCGGCGAACACGACGATCGCGGCGATCGCGGCGATCGTGAGGACCAGCACGATCGCGCCGAGAACGGGCCACCTCAGGTCCATGTCGTCACCACCTGACGGGCCCGGCTCAGCGCCTCGGGGAAGCGTTCGGCAGCCTTGCCCTCCTCCTCGGAGGCGAAGGCGGGCGGGTACATCACCTCGACGGCCATCGCCAGCGGGCGGGTGCGGGGGTCGCTGCGTACGGTCGCCTTCAGGTCGGCGAGAACCATCTTGTCGGCCGGGATCTGGCTGACCTCGGCGACGTAGTCGCGCACTGTGCGGCTCAGGTGCTGGTGGCCGACCCGTGCCGGGACGTCGCCGCGGTGCACCGCCCGCTCGATCCGGTCGATCTCGGCCAGGTGCTCGCCACGGAGGTCACGCGGCTCGGGCACCCAGGGCGTCTCGACCTCGACGACCGGCTTGCGCTTACGGGTCAGCAGGATGACCACGAGGTAGTAGACCGCCACCGCGGCGAGAAGCGCGAGCGCGAGCACCAGCCACCAGCCCGAGTGGGCGATGGGCTGCTGGAACTCCTCCGGGACGCTACCGCCGCGCATGCCGGTGCCTCTCCAGGAGATGGAAGACCGCGCCGATGGCGGTGGTGTCGTCCCGGACCCGCTGGTAGGCGATGCCCAGGCGGTCCAGGGTGCCGCGCAGGCCGTGCTCCTCGGCGGCGGCTAGCTCTGCGTACTGGGACTGGAGGACCGCGTCGCCGGTCAGCCATCCCGGCAGGGCGGAGACGGTGTCGACGTCGACGGTCGGGGCGCCGCCGGCCACCGCGGTGGTGGGGTCGAGGTCGTCGATGCCGGCGACCAGCACCTCGTGCTGAACGGTGAGACGGCGCAGGACCGCGGCCATCTCGTCGCTGACGGAGTGCTCGTCGGTGACGACGAGCAGGATCGCCCGGCGGCGTACGTTGGTGGCGATGTGGCGCAGCACCGCGACGATGTCGGCCTCGGCGGCATCGGGGGTGATCGCGTCGTGGGCCTGCCCCAGCGCCCGCTCGAGCGCGATCTCGGTGTCGGCGGACTTGGTGAGCTTCTGGGTCTCGGAGTCGCCGTAGGCGACGGCGACCTTGTCGCCGTGGCGTACACCCAGCCAGCCGACCAGGCCGGCGGTGAAGATCGCCAGATCGCGCTTGGTCGTGGTGCCGGTCGCCTGGGCCGCCATGCTCCGGCCGGTGGAGATCGCCAGCAGCACCAGGTGCTGCCGCTCGGCGGTGAACCGCTTGACCAGCAGGCTCCGGGACCGCGCCGTCGCCTTCCAGTCGATGTCCTTCACATCGTCTCCGGGGACGTACTCCCGCAGGTCGTGGAAGTCCATGCTGCGCCCGGTCTGGACGCTCGCGTACTCCCCGTCGAGCAGGCCCAGGACCTTGCGGTGGGCATGGATCATCAACCGCGTGCGGATCCGGGGAAGGTACGTTGCCATTCTGTGCCTGATTTCCTGGCGCCACTCAGGGGCTCGGGACAGCGCGGACCAGCGCGTCGACCAGCATCTCGGGCTGGACCTTCTCGGCCAGCGCCTCGAAGCTGAGGTGGAGCCGGTGGCGCAGGATGCTGTGGCGCAGCTCGCGCACGTCCTCGGGAGTCACGTAGGAACGACCGAGCAGCAGCGCCGCCGCACGCGAGGCCTGCAGGAACGCGATCGAGGCACGCGGGGACGCGCCGATCTCGACGTAGGAACCCGTCTCCGGCCCGAGGAGCTGGTGGGCGTTGCGGGTGGCCTGGACGAGGGCGACGATGTAGCGCTTGATCGCCGGGTCGACGTAGACGCGCTTGGTCAGCTCTTGGAGCCAGACCACGTCGTCGGGGTCGGCGACCGGACGGGTCTCCTCGTGGTCGGGGCCGAGCGTGCCGGCCTCGATGCGCTCCAGGACGACGAGCTCCTCGCCCTCGCTGGGGTAGTTGACGATCTCCTTGAGCAGGAACCGGTCCATCTGCGCGTGCGGGAGGACGTAGGTGCCCTCCTCCTCGATCGGGTTCTGCGTGGCGAGCACCATGAACGGGCGCGGCAGCGGATGGATGTGGCCGGCGATCGACGTCTGGCGCTCCTGCATCGCCTCGAGCATGGCGCTCTGGGTCTTGGCGGAGGAGCGGTTGATCTCGTCGAGCAGCACGAAGTTGGCGTGCACCGGGCCGAGCTGGGTCTCGAACTCGTGGTTGCGCTGGTCGTAGACCTGGGTGCCGATGATGTCGCTCGGCAGCAGGTCGGGGGTGCACTGGATCCGGGAGAACTGCGCCTTGACGGTCTGGCTCAGCGTGCTCGCGGCAAGCGTCTTGGCCAGTCCGGGCACGCTCTCGAGCAGCACGTGACCCTCGGAGAGGAGTGCGATCAGCAGCGCCGTCCTGAGTCGCTCTTGGCCGACCACACGGCTGCTGAAGGCGGTGCTGATCCGCCCGACGATCTCCTTCGCCCTGGCGATCTCCTCAGCGGACGGCGGGGCGAGGGGTGGTGCGGTGGTGGTCAAGGCGGCTCCAGAGGCGTCGGCTGTCGGTCCCATCCTTTCCTACCAGCGTACGGAACGCATCTGGGGGCCGCCTCAGAAGACGTTGCGGGGGCGGAACTGGACCGAGATCCGGGGGCCGGCGGAGGAGACCTTGGGGATGGCGTGCTCCCAGGTGCGCTGGCAGGAGCCGCCCATGACGACGAGGTCGCCGTGGCCCATCTCGATGCTCATGCCCTTGCCGCCTCGTCCTCCGTGGGGGCGGAGGGCGAGGCGGCGGGGGTCACCGACGGAGACGATCGCGACCATCGTGTCGTCGGTGCGGCCGCGGCCGATCTTGTCGCCGTGCCAGGCGACCGAGTCGTGGCCGTTGCGGTAGTAGCAGCAGCCGGCGGTCACGAAGGGCTCGCCCAGCTCGGGCAGGTAGTGGGCGGTGAGGCGGCCGCGGGCCTCGGCGAGCCTGGGGTGGGGGAGCGGGTCGCCCTGCAGGTAGGTGTGCAGGAGCCTCGGCACGTCGACCATCCGGTCGTACATCTGTCGGCGCTCCTCGTGCCACGGGACGTCGTTGACGAGGGCCGCGAAGACGTCGTCGGGATCGGGCAGCCAGCCGCGGGCGATGTCCACCCAGGCTCCGCGGTCCAGATGGGTCCGCTCGTAGGCCGTCTCGGTGGTCTCGTCGTCTGTCGGGGCGAAGAGTGTTCCCTGGAAGTCCACCCTCGTAGCGTACCTCGTGATCGAACACTTGTTCTAGTGAAATCCGGCCGTCGTATTTCGTTGCAGAAGATCTGCCTCATCTCGTTGCAATGTCACAACTTGACGAAATTCGGGACGTACGCGAGGTGTACACCTACGCTCTGGTCATGGTCCGGTCGGTCGAGGGTGAGCGGTCGCTCAAGCACGTCCAGATCCGGGAGTACGTCCGGGAGCTGGTCGTCGGCGAGAGCCCAGGCGCCTCCGCGCCCTCGGAGCGTGAGCTGGTCCAGAAGTTCAGCGTCGCCCGGGCCACCGTGCGGCAGGCGCTCGATGCGCTCGTCGCCGACGGTCTGCTGGTCCGGATCCCGGGCCGGGGCACCTTCGTCGCGCGCCCGCCGCGGGCGGCGAGCCCGGTGCTCGGGTTCAGCGAGGAGATGGCTCGCCGGGGCATGCAGGCATCCTCCGAGACGCTGCTGCTCGGCCGGGAGAAGGCCGGGCCCACCATCGCTCGCGCGCTGGGCATCAAGGAGGGTGCGGCCGTCGTCCACTGGCGGCGCCTGCGCCGCGGCGACGGGGTGCCGATCTGCATCGAGGACGTCTACCTCGACGAGGCGATCGTGCCCGGGATGCTCGAGCGCACCGCGCCGACCAGTCTCTACGCCGAGCTGGCCACTCGCCACATGCGACCGTCGTGGGTCGACGACACCTTCCGTGCCGATGTGGCCAACATCGAGGAGGCCACCCTGCTCGGTCTCTCGGTCGGCGTCCCGGTGCTCCGCAGGCAGCGGAAGTCGGTCGCGGGGGACCGCTACGTCGAGGTGTGCCGCTCGGTCTACCGTGCCGACCGCTATGCGCTGCACCTGCAGCTCGGCCCGTCCTGAGGACCGGTCAGAGGTGGCCGAGCGGCGCGACCACGTCGCCGCTCTCCTCGCAGACCCAGATCGGGTCCGGACCTCCCAGATCGGGAGTGATGTGGAGCGAGTGCACCGGCGACTCGGGCGGGCACGAGGTGCACACCGGCCAGCGCGCGGAAGCCTCGCCGTCGAAGAGCAGGTCCTGCACGTCCTGGGCGACCAGGCCGGCGACGTACGCCTTGCCCTCCGGCCACTGCTCGACCCACCAGCCGCGCTCGGTCATCGCGTCCTCGAGGGCGGAGACGGCCGCGGCACCGGCGAGTCCTCGGGCATCGAGGTCATGGAGCACCCTCGCCCGAGCCTCGAACAGCACTGTCGTGTTCATCACGGACCATTCTTGCCGACCGGTCAAGGCTGGACACGGTAGGAATGGTCCGTGATCCTCATCGACCCGCCGAACGTACCCAGCCGCGGCCGGATGTGGTCGCACCTCGCCAGCGACACCTCCTACGAGGAGCTGCACGACTTCGCGAGTCGGCTGGGCATCCCGGCCCGAGGGTTCGACCGGGACCACTACGACGTGCCGGCCGAGGCCTACGACGACATGGTCGCGGCGGGTGCTGTCGAGGTCACCTCCCGGGTCCTGGTCTCTGCTCTCCTTGCCGCCGGTCTGCGCCGTCGCAAACCCCGTTAGCCGAGGCGTCACGTACGTCGGCCGAAGTGGCACCGCGGTGACGTCTCGGCCGACGGGGGTGACTACTCGGCCGGCGCGGGTGACTTCTCGCCCGGCGGGAGTGACGTCTCGGCCGGCGTGGACATCCGCCGGGTGGTGAGCCAGATGGCCGCCGCGATCAGCAGGCCGAGGCCGCCGCCGAGGACGAAGCCGCCCTGCCAGCCGATCAGGTCGATGGCGAAGCCGGCGGTGGGAGCTCCGACGGCGCTGCCGAGCGTGATGGCCGAGCCGTGCCAGCCCATCACCTCGCCGCGTACGGTCGAGGGGACGCTGCTGGTGATCGCCTCGAGCGCGGCGGTCAGGGTCGGTGCGCAGAAGAAGCCGCTGAGCAGGAGCAGCACGGTGAACGAGATCGGGTCCCAGGCGAACGCGGTCAGCACCGTCGTCGCACCCAGCAGGACGAGCATCACCGCGGTCGAGGGGTGGCTGTTGAGGGCGCCGTAGATGAGTGCGCCGAGCAGCGAGCCGAGCGCCCACATCGCCATGACGAGCCCGAGCAGGGCGGTGCGCTCGAAGTCGCGCATCGCGGCGACGGTGCCGAGGTCCTCGGCGATGAGGATGAGCGAGGCGGTGAAGGTGCCGGCGAGCAGGAGCGTGACGCCCGGGTTCACCCACGAGGGGAGGCCGAAGCGGCGCCTCGGCGAGCCGGTGTCACTGGGGACGGCGTCGCTCGGGACGGTCGGCTCGCCCTCGGTGATCATCGGGTTGAACAGCCACAGCACCACCGCCGCGGCGATGCCGAGCCACTGGATCAGCAGCATCGCCCAGGATGTGCCGAAGTAGCTGGCGCCGAGGACGCCGATGACCGGACCGACCATGAACCCGAGCTCGGTCATGATCGCGTCGGCGCTGAGCGCGGCGGTGCGCTGCCCGGGCCCGACCGAGCGGAGCATCACCTGACGCACGATCGAGAACGACGGGACGGTGAAGAGTCCCGCGATGGCGACCAGTGCGAGCAGCGGAAGATATCCGACCCAGGGGGCGATCGACCAGGCGATGGGGAGAACGGCCAGCGGCAGCAGGAGGGTACGTCGCAGGCCGAGGCGGTCGAGGAGCCGGCCGAGCCAGGGAGCGGAGATCGCCATCGCGATCGCGAGGACCGTCGAGACGAGCCCGGCCTCGGCGTAGGAGCGGTCCAGCGGGCCGACCACGTGAAGGGTCACGATGACAGCCGAGGCCGGCATCGGAATGCGTAGGAACAGACCCAGCACGAGGATGCGGCGAACGTCGGGAAGCCGCCACAGGTCGGCGTACGTCTGGAAACTCACCGACGAATTCTGTCACCGAAGCGGGGTTCCGAACGAATCGTTATTGATCGTTTGACAGGTATGTGTTGAGGGTCTCCAGCTCGGCCGAGATGTTGGCCCGCGCGGCGGCCTCCCAGCTGATCCTGGCGAAGGGTGTCGAGAAGAGCGACTCCTTCTCCAGCAGCCGCTCCAGGACCTGGGCGCGTCCGGCGCGGAACTCCTCGTCGGACAGGTGCTGATACTCCTCGCGGACGGTCGCGGCGTACTCCGCATAGCGCTCCTCCGGAGCGGCCAGGATCGCCAGGTCGGCGTCGCAGAGCACCCGGCCGCCGCGGTCATCGGGCGCAGGGTCGTGGGTCTCGGTCAGCCGCACCAGCCGGACGACCTCGGCGACCGCGTCGGCGTCCAGGTGGGCGGCCAGCGCGTCCTCGGCCCAGGTGGCCGAACGCTCCTCGGCGTCCCGCTCCCCGTCGTAGACGGAGTCGTGGAAGAACGCCGCCAGGGTGACCGTCAGCGGGTCGAAGCGCTCTCCCTCCGCCCTCAGCTCCTCGATCCGGTCCAGCACCTCGGTGAGGTGCCGGCGGTCGTGATAGCGGCGGGTCGGGTCGTCGTACGCTGCCAGGACGTCACCGAGAAGGTCGGTCGCCGCTGGCAGCGGCCAATGTTGAGGGAGCTCCATGAGCCAGAACGCTAGCGTCAGGCGTGGTAGGCGCGCACCCACCTGGTGTGCGGGTTGGCCGTGATCTTCTCCAGTGTCGTCGCTGGTACGTCGGTCACGTCGGTGACGACGAAGCCGGTCTCGCCGGCGGTGGCCAGGTATTGGCCGGTCACGTTGACGCCCTCGGCGGCGAGCAGGGCGTTGAGCTCGGCGAGCACGCCCGGGACGCTGTCGTGCAGCAACGCGAGGCGCGCGCCCTCGGCCAGCGGCGGCGGCTGGACCGCGGGCAGATTGACGCTCAGCGCGGTCGATCCGGAGCCGACGAAGTCGCGCAGCTTGCCGGAGACGAACCAGCCGATCTCTTCCTGGGCCTCCTGCGTGGAACCGCCCACGTGCGGAGTCAGGATGACGTTGTCGAGGCCCTGCAGCGGGCTCTCGAAGGCGTCGCCCTGAGCCTTGGGCTCGATCGGGAAGACGTCGAGCGCGGCGCCGGCGATGTGGCCGGACTCGATGTGCTTGCGCAGCGCGTCGTTGTCGACCAGGAAGCCGCGCGCGGCGTTGATGAACAGGCTCCTCGGCTTCATCTTGGCGAACTCCTCCTCGCCGAACATGCCCAGGTTGCCCGGGCGTCCGTCGATGTGGATGGAGACCACGTCGGCTTCGGCCAGGAGCGCGTCGAGAGACTTCATCCGGCGCGCGTTGCCGTGGGCCAGCCGGTCGGCGATGTCGTAGAAGATGACGTAGAACCCGAGCGCCTCGGCGACGTTGGACAGCTGGGTGCCGATGTTGCCGTAGCCGATGATGCCGAGCGTGCGGCCGCGGACCTCGTGGGAGCCCTTCGCGGACTTGTCCCAGACGCCGGCGTGCATCTTCTCGGTCTTCTCCGGCAGCCGTCGGGCCAGGGAGATGATGTAGCCGATGACCAGCTCGACGACCGAGCGGGTGTTGGAGTAGGGGGCGTTGAAGACGGCCACGCCGCGCTCCGCGGCGGCGGCCAGGTCGACCTGGTTGGTGCCGATGCAGAAGCAGCCGATCGCCTTGAGGTCGGTGGCCGCGTCCAGCACCGCCGGGGTGATGTGGGTGTTGGAGCGGATGCCGAGCAGCGTCACGCCGGGCAGGGCCTCGATCAGCTCGTCCTCGGAGAGGGACTTGCTGCGCAGCTCGACCTCGAAGCCGGCCTTCTCGAGGTTCTCGACAGCGACGGGATGGATGTTCTCCAGGAGCAGCGCCTTCATGGCTCAAGGGTAAGTCGTCGGCGGATGTGCCCGGAATCGCCGCCACAGGTCGGACGGCGCCGTGAAACATCCGTTGCAGCCTTGAAACAGACGTGCAATCCACGCGACGGAGCCCCGAAACCGAGGCCAGCCATCCTGAGGTTCCCCCACGAGCCGGTGACGGTGCCGGCAGCCCCAGGAGGCGCCATGTCCCTCATCGACACGTTCCGGACCGGAAGGAAGGGAACCCATCCGGTCGACGACGTACCTCCGCTGGCGCAGTTGGTGCCCCTCGGCCTCCAGCACGTCCTGGCGATGTACGCCGGAGCGGTGGCCGTGCCGCTGATCGTCGGTGGCGCGATGGTCGGCGCCGGCCAGCTCGAGCGGGGCGACATCGTCCACCTGATCATGGCCGACCTCCTGGTCGCCGGCATCGCGACGATCCTGCAGGCCGTGGGAGTGGGCCCCTTCGGCGTACGCCTCCCGCTGATGCAGGGCGTGACCTTCGCAGCCGTGGGGCCGATGATCTCGATCGGGACCGCGCACGGGATCACCGCGATCTATGGCTCGGTGATCGCCTCCGGCGTCTTCATGATCCTGGCCGCGCCGTTCTTCGGGAGGCTGATCAGGTTCTTCCCGCCGCTGGTGACCGGCACGATCATCCTCATCATCGGGGTCTCCCTGATGCGGGTCGCGGCCGGCTGGTTCGGCGGTGGCACCGCGCTCGGTCCCGACTTCGGAGCCCCGAAGGCGATCGCGATGGCGTTCGGGACGCTCCTGATCGTGGTGCTGCTGGAGCGGTTCGCGCCGCCGGCGATCCGGCGGATCTCGGTGCTGTGCGCGCTGTTCCTCGGCACCGTGGTCGCGATCCCGCTCGGGATGACCGACTGGTCCGGCGTCGCCTCGGCGGACTGGGTCGGGGTGGTCACGCCGTTCCAGTTCGGGATGCCCACCTTCGAGATCTCCGCGGTGATCGCGATGATCATCGTCGCCATCGTGGTGATGACCGAGACGACCGGCGACATGATCGCTGTCGGCGAGATCGTGGACCGGCCGGTGACTCCGCGCGGCCTCGCCGACGGGCTCCGTGCCGACGGCGCCGGCACGCTCCTGGGCGGGATCATGAACACCTTCCCCTACACCGCGTTCGCGCAGAACGTGGGGCTCGTCGCGATGACCGGCGTGCGCTCTCGTCACGTCGCCACCTGTGCCGGGGTGATGCTCGTCGGTCTGGGCCTGGTGCCGAAGCTGGCTGCGGTCATCGAGGGCGTACCTCAGCCGGTGCTCGGTGGCGCCGGGATCGCGCTGTTCGGCATGGTCGCGGCCACCGGCATCCGCACCCTGTCGAAGGTCAGGCTCGACAACGCCAACATCCTGGTCGTCGCGATCTCCCTCGGGGTCGCGATGCTCACCGAGGCGAAGATCTCCTACTCGGCCGATGGAACCAATGTCGTCCTCGACCTCTACGCCCGCTTCCCCGACTGGTTCCAGACGATCTTCCACTCGGGCATCTCCGCCGGGGCGATCACCGCGATCGCGCTGAACCTGCTGCTCAACGGCCGGCGGGCGCCGCGGGAGCAGGATCAGGACGAGCCTCAGGACCAGTAGATGACGACCCCGTCGCCGATGTTCACCTGGTCGTAGAGCGAGGTGATGGCGGCGTAGTCGCGCACGTTCACACAGCCGTGGGAGGCACCGTTGTAGCCGTTGGCGGCGAAGTCGGGGGAGTAGTGGACCGCCTGGCCGCCGGAGAAGAACATCGCGAACGGCATCGGGGTCTTGTAGATAGAGGAGACGTGGTCGCGGCTCTTGGCGAAGACCGAGAACTGACCCTCCCGCGTGGGCAGCTCCTGCGAGCCGAACCGGACCTCGACGCTCGTCTGTACGGTCCCGCCGACGACCCAGCGCAGCACCGAGGTGGACTTGTCGATGCACATCACCCGGCCGGTCAGGCAGCGCGGGTCGAGCTTGCCGGCGGGCACCGGCGGCGGCGCGTCGATCAGCTCGGCCTCGGTCGGCTCGCGGGTCATCGCGTGCAGACGGTCGAGCGTGGTCTGGTCCACGAAGCCGGTGACCGCGATGCCGCGCTTGCCCTGGAAGCCGGAGACGGCCTCGGTGGTGACGTTGCCGTAGAACCCGGTCACGCCCGCGTTGAACCAGCCGATCTGCTTCAGGCGCGCCTGCAGGTCACGTACGTCGTCACCGCTGTCACCCTTGCCGAAGAGCCGCGGGCCGGAGGTCGGGGACGGCTTCGGCTCGGGCTTCGGCTCGGGCTTCGGCTTTGCGCTGGGCGTTGGTGTCGGCGTGGCGCTCGGCGATGCCGAGGGGCTGGTGGAGGAGCCCGCGGCCGGCGAGGCGGTCGCCTCGGGCACAGGCGCGGCGGCCGGCTCCACGGCGCAGGCCGCGAACGTCGTTGCCAGGAGGGCGGCGAGCGCCCCGGCGATCAATCCCCGCATGACCATGTTCATCGCCTCGCTTCGGACCAGGGCCCCCAAGGTGCTGTTACTTCAAGTAACGCGGGCCCGACGACATAGTGATGTCCGAACCGGGTCCTCCGGTTGCATTTCTGCGGGAAGTGTCCCGGATGATGGGACGATCTCTCAGCGAGAGGGCCGCCGGACGCGGCTGAACCAGCGGCGTACGGTCCGCTTCAGCCGCTGTCGCGAGGTGTTGCACTCCACCAGCGGCAGGGTGAGACCGACCCGGTCGGCGTCGGCCAGCTCGCGCAGCAGGATCTCCGCGGCCACCCGGGTGTCGTCACCCGCGTCGTGGGCCTTCAGCTGCTCGACCGCGTAGTAGGCCGCGATGGTGGCCAGCGACTTGTCCGGCACCTCCAGCGCGAGCGCCTTCGCGAACCGCATCGTGCACAGCCACTCCAGGACCTCGAGGCGCACGCCGGCACGGTCCGACTCCACGGCCACGAACGTCCAGTCGAACGGGGCGTTGTGGGCCACGAAGACCCGGCCGGAGAGGCGCTGGGCGATCGTGGCGGCGACGTCCCGGAAGGTCGGGGCGCCGGCGAGGTCGGCACTGGTCAGGCCGTGGACCTCGACCGGGCCCGGGTCGACGCCGGCGCCGGGATTGACCAGCGTCTCCCATTCCGACTCGGCGGTGCCGTCGGCGGCGATCTGGCGGATCGCCACCTGGATCACGCGGTCGCGGTAGGGGTCGAGCCCGGTCGTCTCGACGTCGAGGACCGCGTAGCCCTGTCGATGGCGCCGGGCTTCGCTTCGGCCGCGTGAGTCGGTGGTGGTCACAAGGCTGACGGTATCGGTGAGCACCGACAGTCGGGGCCGGGTGTCCCTGCGGGCGGAGCTAGCCCGACGCCACGCCCAGAGCCACGATGCCGACGATGAAGAGCAGCAGGACGGCCATGATGAGGACGAATCCGAGGATTCCTGGCTTGCGCTGCTTCTCGTGCCCGATCGCACCCTTGCTGAACCCGGTCAGCGGCGAGGCGTAGAAGACCGGAACGGTCTGGCCCTCGGCGACGTCGAAGCTCAGCGACGCTTTGCCGAACTTCCACGTCCACTGGGTGTACATGTCGACGTTCCAGCGTCCCGGCGGCACGGGGAAGACGTTCCGGCCGTACTGCGTCGGCATCTGGTGACCGTTGAGCAGCACCGTCGGCACGATCAGGTTCGAGGTCATGTGGCTGCCCTGGATGGTCAGGTCGATCCACCCCGCGGGCGGGTGTCCGGGCACTGGCTGGCCCGTCTGTTCCGGCATCGTCATGCGCGAATCATGCCCGATCCGCAGAGTCAGATGTCGACGCTCCCGCCGTCGCGCCAGTAGAAGCCGCCCTCGCGCATCATGAAGCCCTCCTCGTGGAGGTAGCGGCGCAGCGCGGCGACGTCCTCGTGGAACCGCCCGAGGATCTCGTTGACCTCGCGCTCGGGGTAGACCTTCCCGAGCTCGAAGGACTGCGCGAGCTCGTTGAGCACCACCAGCTTCTTGACGTGCTTCGACGGGATCGTCAGCAGCCGCCCGTCCTTGCCGAAGAACCGTCTCAAGGTCTCGGCGTCGTCGGGTCGGGGCTGCCAGGTCGCGCGGGTCACCTTTTCATCGTGGCCGATCCGGCTGGTCGATGCGACTGGTTTCTCTGCCGCCTCTGCCGCCCCCGTCGTGCGCGGGACACGAGGTCGCGGGCGGCGGAGGCCCAGTCGGCGTACTCGAACTCGAAGCCCGTCTCCAGCAGCCTCCCGGGGATGACACGGCGGCTCTTGAGGAGCAGCTCGGTGTCCGTACGCAGCGCCCAGGCCCCGATCTCCGCCATCCAGCGGGTGGCCGGGAGTGCGATCGGCATGCCCGCCTCCGTGCGCAGCGCGCGCATCAGGTCCCGCTGCGGCAGTGGCCCCGGGGCTGCCAGATTCACCGGTCCGGCGATGTCATCGCGCTCGATGAGCAGATCGCAGGCGCGTACGAAGTCGGCCTCATGGATCCAGGAGACGAACTGGTCGCCGCCGGCGACGGGCCCGCCGAGGCCCAGGCGCGCCATGGCCAGGAGTACGTCGAGGACGCCGCCCTTGTCGGGGCTCATCACCATCGCCGAGCGGAGCGCGACCTTGCGGGTGTGCGGTGTCGGCGCTGCAGCCTGCTCCGCCTCCCAGTTCTTGGCGATGCGGGTCGAGAACTCCCAGTAGGCGGGGGCGTCCGGCTCGCTGCCGCCGATGATGCCGGTGGCCTCGTCGTTGGGTGCGTCGAAACGGTGGGCGTAGATCGTCGCGGTGCTCATCTGCAGCCAGGTGATCGGTGGGTTGGCCGCCGCCGCGATCGCCTCGCCGACGACCCGGGTCGACTCGACCCGCGAGTCCATCATCTGCTTCAGGTTGGCATCGGTGTAACGGCAGCTGACCGTCCGTCCCGCGAGGTTCACCACCACGTCCGCACCGTCGATCTCCTCGGCCCACGGACCGATCGTCCGCCCGTCCCAGACCCGATGACGTACGCCCTCCTCGAGCTGTTCGGGTTGGCGGGAGAGCACCACCACCTCATGCTCGCGCGCGCTCCAGGCGCGCCGCAGGATGCCTCCGACCTGGCCGGTCCCTCCGGCGATGACGATCTTCATGGCAGCGACCATAGAACCTATTTGAGCGATCGCTCAAGATCTGCGCTACCTTAGATTTGAGCAATCGCTCAAATGGACTCGAGGAGGCGTACGTGGCTGGTTGGGTGTGGGCTCTGCTCTGGGCGTTCGTCCGGGCATGGCTGTTCGGCGTCATGCTCGGGCTGGTGATCGGTGGCGCGTTCGGGACGCTCCTGATGCCGGTCCTGGGGACGCTCCTCGGCGGAGTGATCGGAGCCATCATGGGCGCGATCACAGGGCTGCCCTTTGCAGTTCTGGTGGCTCCCGTGTCGCTGCTTCCACCCTCGCCGGTCGCTGACCGGGCCTGGCCGGCGATCGTTGCCGCAGGACTGTCGTTCGTGCTGGTCAGCAAGGTCATGTTCTCGGGGGCGAACCTGGATGCTTCGGAGGACCTCGCCATCTTCGTCGGCCTGGCTGCCGCTGCCGGTCTGGTCGCGGGGCTCTTCGGTCGTGCGATCACCCGTCGTGCGCGGATCCGGGCGCTGCGTACTCCTGAGACCTTCATTTTCTTTGCGTTGGCGGGAACGCTGCTCTCGACCGCTCGATTCGTGACGCTGGAAGGGTGGATCCACGACGGGCCCGGGATGGTCCTGCTCTGCGCGTTCGTAGGATTCGTCGGTGGCGGCATACTCGGTCTCGCCCTGATCGGCTACAACCTGCTCGTCACCAAGGAGCCCGCCGCAGAATGAACCCCACCAAGGCCAAGCTGATGGCGGCGGTCACCGACCTGCTCAAGGAGGACGGGATCGCCGGTCTCTCGGCGCGGGCGATCGCCGACCGGGCGGGGGTCAACCAGGCGCTGGTCTTCTACCACTTCGGCACAGTCGTGGACCTGGTCGACCAAGCGTGCCGCGCGGCGACGGACGAGGCGGCGGCGTCCTACCGGGACGAGCTCGCGGACGTGACCTCGCTGAGCGAGCTGCTGCAGCTCGGGCGAGGGCTTCACGAGCGGGAGCGAGCCGCCGGCAACATCACGGTGATGGCTCAGCTCCTGGCCGGCGCGCAGCGGGACAAGACCTTGGCCGAGACAGCGCGCTACGCGTTGGGCCGGTGGAACGAGGAGATCGAGACCGCGGTCGCCCGCGCGCTGCAGGGAAGCCCTGTCGAGGGCGTCGTGGACGCGCCGGGTCTGTCCCGCGCGATCAGCTCGGCGTTCATCGGCCTCCTCATGTACGACGGCGTCGACCGCCCCGGAGCCGAGTCGGCTTTCGAGTCCCTCGAGCAGCTCGGTGCGCTCGTCGAGGTCATCGAGGATCTCGGGCCCGCGGCCCGGCTCGTCCTACGGTCCCGGCTCAAAGGCCGCGGTTAGCGCCATTTCATGTCCGTCTGGTGAAGCGGATGTCGCCGTTGGGGAGGCGTTCGTGGAGGTAGGCGGTGTCGTGGGCGCGGTGATGGTGATGGGAGCAGAGCAGGGTGGCGTTGTCGAGGTCGGTGGCGCCGTCTTGGGACCAGGCGACCCAGTGGTGGGCCTCAGCCCAGGTGCCGGGGATGTCGCACCCTTCGGCCTCACAGGTCGCTGACCGGAGCAGGAGCGCGCGGCGTTGGGCGGCGGTGAAGAACCGTTCCTTGCGGCCGAGGTCGAGGACCTCGGAGTCTCCCCCGAGGACGGCGGGGAGGATGTTCGCGGTGCAGGCGAGGCGGCGGGCCTCGGCCGCGGTGATCGGGCTGCCCCCGAGGACCTGGGCGACCCCGGCCTGTTTGCGGAGCTGGTCGATGTCGATCGTGACGATCACCGTGGTCGCGTCCCCGCCATGGATCGGGAGCCGGGCCGGGTCGAGGGTTTCCAACAGCTGGCAGAACGCGAGCCCCAGCCGGCGGTCGTAGGGCAGGAACTCGCCGGTCTCGGTGCGGGTGCCGTCATCGCGTCGGGGTGAGGCGAAGGCTTCGAGGTTGGTGGCCAGCCGGTCCGCGGCCGCATCCGGGACCACGGCGGAGATCCGGGTGGTGCCATCCCCGAGGCGGCGCATGTTCAGTCGGGTCTTCTTGCGGGCGTGGGCTTCCTCGGCGGCGAGGCGTTTGGCTTCTTCGGCCTCGGCGATCTCGGGGGCGATCAGGTCCAGGATCCGGCGCCCGAAGCGGCGCAGCTGGGTGGGGTCGAACTCGGTGGCGTAGGCGACCAGCGTCTCCTCGGCCTTGACGCGGACCTCGGGGTCGAGGTCGGTGGGGAGGTCGTCGAGGGCGGCGACGATGACCTGCGCTTGGGCGGGGTTGCAGGCCCCGGCGCGCATCGCCGCGGCGACCTGCCCGTAGGAACGGTCCAGGGCGTCGGCGAGCCGCAGGTCGGCGCGCAGGGTCTCGGGGTGTTGGTGGGTGTGGTGATGCAGCCACGCGGCGACATCCCGGGCAGCGGCCTCGGCGGCCACGTCATCAGCGGCCGCGAGCACCCGGAACTCGAGCTCGGCCAGCTGCGCTTTCGCGTGGGCGATCTCGAGCAGCGTGGCGGCCTTTTGGTCGGTGGCCATGAAGGCCGGATTAGCGTCCGCGACCCCGCCCAGAGCGTTGGTGACCGCGACCACGGCTCCGAGCACGGGGTGTTGGGGCTGTTGCAGCGTGGTCATCACGGTCACCTCCCGACGTACGAACTCAAGGGTTTCTGCCTGTGCAGATCCCGGTTGGTTCGCTGGTCTCGGAGGCCCGGCAGTACGGGCTATTACTTACCCTCGCAGCTCAGCGTCGACGCCCCTGGTTCCCCTGGATTACCCCACACTCGATGTCTCCCGAGAGTGGCGGCACGCCTCTTTCGAGGTGGTCGGCCATCACGTTTACGCCTGCGCCGAGCCTATCACACGAAGCAAACCAACGAACCCAATCAGGGACAGATATCCCAAGCCAAAGCCGAACCGCTGCTGGAAGCCCGCAAGACAGGCAAATGGCACCCAACCCAAGCGCCAAGGCTTGTAAATCTCCCAACCCAACCCAAGCCACGTATTGGCCCCACCCACGCTGGAACCCAAGCCGCCTCAGCCGCCCAGAGCAGCCCGAGCCATCACAAGCCGATCGGCGCAGCGTACGGGCATCGTCCGCCAGTAGTAGGGGAACGTCATCAGGGCGATGAACAGCGCCCACCCGCGAGCGCGGAGCCAGGTGGCGTCGTCGAGGTCGAGAAGCGCGCGGAACTCGTCGCGGCCGGCGACGTCGAGGAGCTCCCAGGCGCAGATCAGGTCGACGGTCGGGTCACCGACGGAGAGGGCGCCGAAGTCGAGTACGGCGGTGAGACGGCCGTCGCGGGACAGCAGGTTCTCGGCGAGCAGGTCTCCGTGGACCCAGCGCGGCTCGGCTTCGGCCGGCGGAAGGGCCATCACCTGGTCCCAGACGGACTCGACCGCGTCCAGGTCCAGGTCGAGCTCGGCAAGCTCGCGGCACTCCTTCAGGCGGAACCGCACGTCGGCGTCGAAACCGGCGATCGGCTCGCCGCGGTACCAGCGCAGCTCGGGGTCCTCGAGCGCCTCCTGCGGCACCTCGGTCCGCCGGAGCCCGGTCACGACCCCGGCCAGGTCGGCGGCGGTCACGTCACCGGTGCCCAGGCCCGGCTTCTCCCCGTCGAGCCAGCGCACCACGCTCCAACGCTCCGGGTAGCCGAAGCCCGGCTCGCCGACCGCCGCCACCTCCGGCACAGCCACCGAAAGGTTGGCCGCGAACCCGGGCAGCCGGCGGGCCTCCTGCGTGATCGTGGCCGATCCGCCGGGCTGGCGGGGGAGGCGTACGAGATGCTCCTCGCCCAGCCGGAAGAGCCGGTTGGTCGACCCGGTCGAGTCCAGCGGGCGGAGGGGAAGCTCGGCGTAGGCCGCGACGTCCCGCCTCAGCAGAGACCGAATCAGGTCCTCGTCGATCATCAGCTCGTCATCGTGCATCGCGGCGTTCATCGTGGCTGAGCCAACCACGTCGGCGCCCGGCGGCGCGCATGGTTTTTCGGGGTCAGACGAGGGTGAGCGAGACGAGCGCGCGGTCGCCGACCTGGAGGTCCTCGCGGCGGCGTACGTCCTTCTTGATCGGCAGCGCATAGCCATCCTGACCCGGGAAGACCGAGGTCCGCCAGGTGGTCGTGCCGATCCGTGCCTCGACCCTCACCGATCCGAAACCGCGGGGCGGGCCGGTCGCGATCGACGCCTCGCGGATCTCCTCGGTGACCTCAGGTGGCGCGGTCACGAAGATCCAGGCGTCGGTCTCGTCCTTCCACGGCCACAGCTCGGCCTCGAAGTCCCAGGTCTCCACGCGCTCATCCTTCCAGGCCGGTGTCTGGAAAATGGTCGTTCCACCGGCAGGGCGGACGGTTAGGGTGCGGCCATGGCTGACCCTCGCTCCCTCGCCCAGAGACTCTCCGACACCCGCACCCGTCTGGAGAACGACGTCGACCTGTGGATCGCCTCCGCGCACGACGACCAGCCGTGGCTGGTGCCGATCTCGTTCGTGTGGTGGGAGGGCGAGATCTGGATCGCGAGCATGGGCGGAGCGCGCACCCAGCGGAACCTCACCGCCTCCCCGGTCGTCCGGCTGGCCCTCGGCGAGCTGCGCGACGTCGTGATCGTCGACGGTCGGGCCGAGGTCGAGCCGATGGAGCGTACGCCGCAGCGGGTCCTGGAGATCTACGCCGAGAAGCAGGGCGGCGACCCGAGCGACTGGGCGGACAGTCTGATCCGCGTGCGGCCGACCAAGATCCAGGCCTGGCGCGAGTCGAACGAGCTCGACGGACGCCACCTGATGCGGAACGGCCGCTGGCTGGACGAGGGTGGGTCCGATGGAAGCTGAGGTGCCGCTGACCGAGGACACCTTCCGGGCGCTCGCCCGGTCGTCGCCGTGGCGCTTCTCCGCTCTGCACTTCACCTGGCGGACGCGGGACGACGGCGACGTCGAGTGCTGGTTGCGCAGACCTGGCTGGCTCCGCGTGCGCGACGCCGCCGGGGATCGGGTGGTCAGGGGCGAGGCTCCGGTGGTCGATCCGGAGCCGGTCCTACGCGCCGACGGTCTCGTGGCGAGCCGGCCGCGGGCCTGCACCCACGACATCGACGACCCGATGTGGAACAACTACCTGTTCGTCTCGATGCTGGATCCCGAGGAGCTTTCGGTCGATGTGGCGCTGAGCGACCTGCGTTCGGAGCCGAGGGCAGGGCGGGAGACCTGGTGGGCGAGGGCGGTGCCCGGGCAGGAGTACGAGCCGCGGTGCGGTTGTTGTCCGCTGCTGTGGTCCCGGGTCACCGACTGGTTCGAGTACGGAGACGGCGCCCCGGGGTGGGAGCCGCAGGCGGGCACGGTCTACCCCGAGGCGTACGACATCGGGCTGGACGTGGCGACCGGGATCGTCGTGCAGTTGAGCCCGGTCGGAGGCTCGCGGCCCGATCACGGGTTCGAGACCACGATCCACGAGGCAGAACTGTCGGTGGTCTCTGTTTAGGTGGTGGTGAGGACGACATCCGATCCAGACGGAGGAGATGTCATGACCATCAGCACGACCATCGACGAGGAGATCGAGCGGCTCGAGGAGGAGCTCGGCGAGCGGCCCGCCTGTGAGTGCAGCTGTGGCAGCCCGGACAGCGACGCGGAGCCTTGTGGCGAGGTGGCGGCGTACGCCGTGACCGTGCTCTGTCCCGATGACCGGTGCACCCACACCTACCTGTTGTGTCGCGAGTGCCGTGACCAATGGGTGCAGAACTGTCCGCCACCTCACCAGCTGCGCGTCATTGCGCTCGGATGAGGCTCACGCCACCGGCACCACCCACACGTCGGCGACCGACGGGTCGTAGTCGGCGCCGGTGTCCCGGAACCGGAGCCGCACCGAGCCGTCCGCGGTCTGCGCCGAGGGCTCCACCAGGAACTGGTGGGTCATCGTGCCCTGCCCGCCGCTGGTGCGAGTCAGGTCGACGCTGTGTGCGACCTGACCGTCGAGCTCGACGTCGTAGGTCTTGCGTCGCGCGCCGTCGAAGGTCTCCACGATGCGGACCACGAACGATCCGTCCGTCGGCACCGCGGCGTCGAACTCGAACCAGCCGCCGGGGTAGGAGGAGTGCGTGTAGCGGCGGGTCAGTCCGGCCTCCTGATTGGTCCCCGACCGCTCGGAGGCGGTCAGTCCGTGCGCCGTCTCCGAGGTCGCCTCGCCGAGGTCGACATGATCGGTCGAGTCCGACGGTGGCGTCGCGAGACCGACGGTCACGGTCGCCGCCGCCTGCTCCGCCGGCGTCGCTCCGGTCGCGACGGTCAGGGACACCGGGCCGCCGACGACCGTCTGCGGCACGACGACCGCGACGTCGATGTCGGCGTCCTGGCCGGCCGGGATCTCGTAGCCCACCGGCTCCGCCGACCAGCCGGCGGGACCGGTCAGCGACAGCTCTCCGCGCTGGGTGACATCGCTGCGGTTGTGCAGCGTGGTGGTCACGGTCGCGGTCTGCCCGCCGTCGACCGACGCCGGGACGCTCGACGTCGCGGTGATCTGCACCCCGGACCCGACCAGGAGGGTGCCTCCGAGCGGGAGCGTCGCGGTGCCACCGGAGCGGCTGTACGACAGCGCACCGGTCAGCTCGACGGGACCCGCCGATGCGTCGTCGGGCACCGTGACCTCGTAGGTGTGCTCCACCTGGCCACCGGCAGGGACGGTGTCCGCGGGGTCACCCACCGGAGCCGCGGTCCACCCGTCCGGCACCTCGAGCGACGAGCTCACCTCCTTCAGCGACTGCTTGCCGGAGTTGTCGACCCGCACCGTGACCTCGACGGCGTCGCCGGGGAGGACCTCGTCGCCGGGGACCTGCAGCGTGGCGACCGCGCCGACCAGCCTGGCCGAAGCCCGCGAGAGGCTCTTCTCGATCGCCGTCAGCCGATCGCGCAGACCTGACGCGGTCGCGTCGGTGAGCATGCCGTTCTCGGCGTACATCTGGACGGCGCGGTCCAGGTTCGCGGCTGCCGCGAGCGCACGATGGACCTCCTCGGCGACCCGCTCCTCCTCGGCGTCACGAGCGGCGAGGTCCCACGCTCCGGCGATCTCGCCGCGCAGCAGCGCGGTCCGCTTCGTGAGATCGCGCTCGGCGGCACGGCCCGCGGGGCCGTCGAGGTTCAAGGCGGAGACCTGCGCAGCCGTCGCGGCAGCCCCCGCCCGAGCGGCGCCGAGGTCCCCGAGCACGGGAGCGACCGCGAAGTCGTAGTCTCCGGATCCGACCTCGAGGACGACCACGCCCTCGGCCTCACGGACGAACTCGATGTCCGACGAGTCCTCGATCGGCGAGCCACCCTCGGTGACCGCCCAGCGGTTCGCGGCCGGGATCCGGACCTCGGCGGTCGTGTTCGCCGGTACGGTCACGTCGAGGGTCATCGGCCCGTCATCGGTCGCCCAGGCGCTCTTCACCGTGCCGTACGGGGTCTGCAGACTGTAGTCGACGTCGTCGACACCGTCTCCGGGCTCGGGTGCGATCCTCACCTTGCGATAGCCGGGCTCGGCGGCCGAGACGCCGGCCATGGTGCGATACATCCACTCGCCGACGGCGCCGTAGGCGTAGTGGTTGAAGGAGTTCATGCCGACGTCGTTGAACGTGCCGTCCGGGTTGATCGAGTTCCAGCGCTCCCAGATCGTGGTGGCGCCCTTACCGATCTCGTAGCCCCACGACGGGTAGTCCTCGTGCTGCAACAGCCGGTAGGCGATGTCGGTGCGACCGGCCTCGGTCAGCGCGGGCAGCAGCCCGTCGACACCCAGGAACCCGGTCGAGAGGTGGTAGTCACGCCGCTCGAGCGTCTGCACGAACTGGTCGTAGACCGCGTCGCGACGGTCCTCGGGCTCGAGGTCGTTGGTCAGGGTGAGGATGTACGCGGTCTGGCTGTCGCCCTTGACGGAGCCGTCGGCGGCGATGAACGCCTGCTGGTACGCCGCCCGGATCGCCTCGAAACGTGCCTGGTAGGCCGCGGCGTCGGCGTCCTTGCCGATGGCCTTCGCCATCTGCGCGAACTCCCGGGTGCTCTTTGCGACGAAGGCCGTGTCCAGGACGTCCGCGGGCGTCGGGTCGTCGAGGTTGAGCCAGTCCAGATAGCCCCCGGCGGAGCGGATGTGCCCGGTCGAGTCGGCGTCGAGGAAGTCGACGTAGCGTTTCATCATGTCGTAGTTCTCGGTGATGACGCCGGTGTCGCCGTAGGCCTGCCACAGCGTCCACGGCACGTGCACGCCCGCGTCCATCCAGCCGGCCGACTCGTAGCCGCCGTCGAAGCGGCCCGGGACGACCGGGGCGACGCCGGGCAGCGATCCGTTGGCCCGCTGGGTGTCGCGCAGGTCCTGCAGCCACTTGGTCAGGAACGACTCGGAGTCCATGTTGTAGACCGCCGTCCGGGCGAACACGTTGATGTCGCCGGTCCACCCCATCCGCTCGTCGCGCGCCGGGGTGTCGGTTGGGATGGAGAGGAAGTTGCCGCGCATGCCCCACACGATGTTGCGGTGCAGCTGGTCGACCAGGTCCGAGCTGGTGTCCAGGGTGCTGGCCAGGTCGCCGTCGGTGCCCACCACGACGCCCACGATGTCGGAGGCGTCAGGCGCCTCCTCGAGTCCGGAGATCTCGACGTAGCGGAAGCCGTGGAAGGTGAAGGACGGCTCGTACGTCTCCGGCTCGTCCGATCCGATGGTGTAGGTGTCGGTGGCCTTCGCGCTGCGGAGGTTGGCGGTGTAGAGGGTGCCGTCCGGGTTGAGCACCTCGCCGTGGCGGATCGTGACCGTCTGGCCCTTCTCGCCCTGCACGGTGAGGCGGACGTGACCGACCATGTTCTGGCCGAGGTCGTAGAGGTAGACACCGTCGGTGGGGGAGTCGATCCGCTTCGCGGTCTTGAGCTCCTCGGTGACGCGTACGTCCACGGCTGTCTGGGGCTCGAGCACGTCGGTCGGCTCGTCCCTGACGGTGACGGGGTTCCAGCCCTGGTCATCGAAACCGGCGCGGTCCCAGCCGTCGACCTCGGCCGCGCGGCCGGCGTCGTACCACTCGCCGTCGAGGAGGTCGGCCTCGCGGGTCGGCCCGCCCGTCGTACGCCAGCTGTCGTCGGTGCGCACGACCTCGCTGGTTCCGTCGGAGTAGTCGACGACGAGCTCGGCGATCACTGAGTCGGCGGTGCCGTAGACGTCGGTGCCGAACATCGCGACCTTGCCGGAGTACCAGCCGGGCGCGACCTCGGCCCCGAACACGTTCGATCCCGAGCGCACCAGCTCGGTCACGTCATAGGTCTGGTAGTCGATGCGCTTGTCGTACGCCGTCCAGCCGGGCGCCAGCTCGGCGTCGCCGACCCGCTTGCCGTTGAGGCGCAGCTCGTAGACGCCGCGTGCCGAGGCGTAGACCCGGGCGCGGGAGACCTTCTTCGATCCCAGGTCCACCTCCTTGCGCAGCAGCGGCACCGCGTCGTCGCCGCGTAGCCACGCCTCGCCTCCGGCGCTGTCGACCTTGAGTCCGTCGGCGGTGACGGTGCCGGCGGTGAAGGTGCGGTCGCCGGTCGGGAAGTCGGTGTCCACGAGGGCGGTGCCACTGGCGCTGGTTACGGTCACGTCGTGGACCAGTCCGTGCTCGGCACCGCTGGTGCGGAAGCCCATGACCCCGGGCCCGGCGAAGGTGGCGTCGGTGCGCTGGTCGAGCTGCTGGCCGTCGATCGTGGTCGTGATCGTGTCGCCCGCGACGGTGATCGCATAGTCGTGCTCGGCGGCGAAGTCGAAGCCGTTCGGCACCGGCCTCGCGGGAAGGACGGAGTAGCCGCCGTTGCGCTTCACGTGCGGACGAAGCGCGTCGTCGGACTCGCTGAACTGCCACATGTAGGCGTTCTCGGTGTCCTCACCACGGAAGTAGACGCCGAGGGCTCCGCCGATGTCGGAGGCGGTGAACTCGATCGTGTAGTCGGTCCACTCCGCGCCCAGCTCAGGAGTCTCCGCGCCGATCCAGTCCGCCGTCCACGCCTGCTCGCCGAGGCCGGTCGAGAACGTCGCCGGATCGCTCCACGCGGAAGCGAGACCCTCGTCGTCCCAGACCCGTACCGACCACACGTAGTCCGTGCGAGGCTTCAGCGCGCGCCCGGCGTACCGGACGTCGACCGACTGCCCGGACCTCACCTTCCGGCTGTCCCACACGTCGGGCGAGGTGAGCCGTCGCTCCGAGGACGCGACCCGGATCTGGTACGCCTTCTGGGTCACCCCGCGGCGGTCTGAGTCGAGCTGCCACCCCAGGGTGGGGGCGGCCGTCGCGATGCCGAGCGGATCGACCAGTGCATTCGTACGCAGCTCGCCGACGACGGGGACGGAGCCCGACGCCACGTCTTCGGTCGATGGGACGGCGCTGGCGGCGAGTGGGGGTAGTGCAGGGGAGAGGACGACGGCGAGGGTGGCCGTGACCAGCCCGGCGATGTGTCGGCGCACGCTGACTCCTGAGATCGAGGAATTGAAACGCTTCACCGAGTATGGCGTGCGTCACATTCCGCGTGCACCGACTTGGCCGCATCCGGCCATGGCCATCGATTCGGCCCAGGGTCAGGACGTGAGGTCGTCGAGGGAGTCGGCGTCGACGATCCGGTACGCATAGCCCTGCTCGGCCAGGAATCGCTGACGGTTCTGGGCGAAGTCGGCGTCGACGGTGTCGCGGGAGACGATCGTGTAGAAGTGCGCGGTCTTGTTGCCGTCGCCTGGACGCAGCAGCCGCCCGAGGCGCTGGGCCTCCTCCTGGCGGGAGCCGTAGGCACCGGAGACCTGGATCGCGACCTCGGCCGAGGGCAGGTCGACGGAGAAGTTGGCGACCTTGGAGACGACCAGCAGGTCGACCTCGCCGGAGCGGAAGGCGTCGAAGAGCCGCTGTCGCTCCTTGACCGACGTCTTGCCCTCGATCACCGGAGCGTCCAGCGAGGCGGCAATCTCGTCGAGCTGCTCGAGATACTGCCCGATCACCAGGGTCGGCTTACCGGCGTGGGACGCGACGATCTCCTTGACCACGTCGATCTTGTGGTGCGTGCACGAGGCGATCCGGTAGCGCTCGTCGGGCTCGGCGGTGGCGTAGACGAGCCGCTCGTCGGCGGGCAGCGTCACCCGCACCTCGACGCAGTCCGCCGGGGCGATCCAGCCCTGCGCCTCGATGTCCTTCCAGGGCGCGTCGTAGCGCTTGGGCCCGATCAGGGAGAACACGTCGCCCTCGCGCCCGTCCTCGCGCACCAGCGTGGCGGTCAGGCCGAGCCGGCGGCGGGCCTGCAGGTTGGCGGTCATCCGGAAGATCGGGGCGGGAAGGAGGTGGACCTCGTCGTAGACGACCAGCCCCCAGTCGCGGGCGTCGAGCAGCTCCAGGTGCGGGTAGGCGCCCTTCCGGCGTGTGGTCAGCACCTGATAGGTGGCGATCGTGACCGGCCGGATCTCCTTGACCGACCCGGAGTATTCGCCGATCTCGTCCGGGGTCAGTGAGGTGCGGCGTACGAGCTCGTCCTTCCACTGCCGCGCCGAGACGGTGTTGGTGACGAGGATCAGCGTGGTCGCCTGGGCGTGCGCCATGGCGGCGGCCCCAACCAGCGTCTTGCCGGCGCCGCAAGGGAGCACGACGACCCCGGAGCCGCCGTGCCAGAAGGACTCGGCCGCCTCCGACTGGTAGGGGCGCAGCGTCCAGTCGGTGGTGTCCAGCGCGATCGAGTGCGCCTCGCCGTCGACGTAGCCCGCGTAGTCCTCGGCCGGCCAGCCGAGCTTGAGCAGCGCCTGCTTGAGGTTGCCGCGCTCGGAGGGGTGGACGACGACGGTGTCCTCGTCGACCCGGGATCCGAGCATCCCGGCGACCTTCTTCGCCCGGATGACCTCCTCCAGCACCGCCCGGTCGGAGGAGACCAGCACCAGCCCGTTGGCCGGGTTCTTCTCGAGACGGAGGCGGCCGTAGCGGGCCATCGTCTCGGCGACGTCGACCAGCAGGGAGTGCGGGACCGGGTAGCGGGAGAACTCCAGCAGCGTGTCGACCACCTGCTCCGCGTCGTGCCCGGCGGCGCGCGCGTTCCACAGTCCCAACGGGGTCAGCCGGTAGGTGTGGATGTGCTCCGGCGACCGCTCGAGCTCGGCGAACGGTGCGATCGCCTTACGGCACTCACCTGCCCGGGCATGGTCGACCTCGAGCAGCAGCGTCTTGTCCGACTGGACGATCAGGGGGCCGTCGTTCACCGAACCAGCCTACGGGCCGACCGACTAAGCGGCGCGGTCTCCGGCTCGCCACTCCCGAGGGGTGACGCCGTAGGCCCGCCGGAAGGCGCGGGTGAAGGTGAGCGGGTCGTTGAACCCGCAGACGTACGCGACGGCGCCGATGCCGCCCGGAGGCTGACGCGCTGCCGAGAGCATCTCGGCGGCGACGGCGAGGCGTACGGAGCGGAGATAGGCCGCCGGTGAGCTGCCGGACTCCTCGAAGACCTGGTAGAGCCGCCGCCTGGACACACCATGGCGGCGGGCGACCTCGTCCATGGTCAGCGTGCGGTCAGCGGCATGGTCGCGCAGGTGCTGGCGCACGGTGTGGTGCAGCCCGGCGGTCGTGTGCGGGGTGACCGGGGCGCTGGTGAAGGCGGAGTGGATCATCACCGCGGCCAGGTCACGGACCACGGTCGCCACCTCGGCCGGGCTCTCCGCCTCGGGGAGTGCGGCCGCATAGGAGAAGAGGGCACGCGCCGCCGGTGCCTCCTGGACCCGGGGGAGCGCGACCCGGTCCGCGGCCTCGCCGAGCATCCCGCTCGGCAGCCGCATCGAGGATCGCGAGACCTGGACCAGCAGCTGCTGCTGGTGGGGCGCGGAGTAGTCCACGAGATAGGGGGCATCGACCCGGTAGACCGACACCGACCCGGGACGTACGGCGACGGTCCGGGATCCGGAGGAGACCGTGCCGGTGCTGGAACGCTGCAGCGACAGGTGCAGGTCGTCCCCGCCGGCACCGCGGGCGAGCCTGGCGGTGCGGGTCGAGCTGTGGCCCGAGGACGTCGCGAGCGCGACCGCGATGCCGTCGTCGAGCTGGGTGTGCTCCATCCGGCCGGTGAACCCGGGCTCGACGTCGTTGCAGGCGAGAGGCACGAAGCAGTTGCTCACGACCGACTGCCAGGCGTCGGCGCTGTCGACTTCGACCACCGCGCTCATCTCGTCCTCCTCCCAGGGCCTGACAAGAGCCTACGGAACGTGATGCCGGTCACGCTCGGATCCGCCCGGCGCCGTGCACAAATCGTCGGTTCAGACGGCGGCGACCCACCGTAGCGTCGACGCCGCGACGGCCACCAGAGGCTGTCGTCGCCAGATGTAGACGAGGGAGTGGGATGGGGTTCTTCGACCAGGACCAGTGGACCGGCAGGGCGTACGTCGGGGGCTGGGTGAGACTGAGCGGGACGCTGGAGGTGTCCGCGCCGGCGACCGGCGAGGTGATCGCCGAGGTCGCGTCCGGGGAGGCCGCCGACGTGGACCAGGCGGTGAGCCTGGGGGTCGAGGCACAGCTTGAGTGGGCGGCACGACCGGCCGAGGTGCGCGCCGAGGTGATGCGCCGGGCCGCCGCGATCCTGGCCGAGCACCAGGAGCTGTTGGTCGACTGGCTCGTCCGCGAGGCCGGCTCCGGGCAGGGCAAGGCCTCCTTCGAGGCCGGGCTGGTCGCCGCCGAGCTGCACCAGGCCGCCGCGACGGCGCTGATGCCGTACGGCCAGCTGCTCCAGTCCTCGCACCCGCGGCTGAGCGTCGCCCGGCGTCGCCCGGTCGGCGTCGTCGGCGTCATCTCGCCGTTCAACTTCCCGGCGATCCTGGCCGCCCGCTCGGTCTTCCCGGCGCTCGCGCTGGGCAACGCCGTGGTCCTCAAGCCCGACCCTCGCACCAGCGTCGGTGGCGGGCTGTTCCTCGCCGCGCTCCTGGAGGAGGCCGGGCTCCCGGCGGGGCTCTTCGCCGTCGTCCCGGGACCGGTCGAGGCAGGCTCGGCGCTGGTCGAGCACCCCGACGTCCCGGTCATCTCCTTCACCGGCTCGACCGGGGCCGGACGGATCATCGGCGAGCGCGCCGGACGCCTTCTCAAACGAGCCCATCTCGAGCTCGGCGGGAACAACGCCATGATCGTGCTGCCCGGCGTCGACATCACTGCCGCGGCCTCCGCCGGTGCCTGGGGCTCCTTCCTGCACCAGGGCCAGATCTGCATGACCACGGGCCGCCACCTCGTCCACGCCGACATCCACGACGAGTACGTCGCGACCCTGGCCGCCAAGGCCGCGACCATCCCCGTGGGCGACCCCGCGACCGGCGTACCTCTGGGTCCGGTCATCGACGCGGGGCAGCGCGACAAGGTGCACGCCCTGGTCACCGGGTCGATCGCGGCCGGGGCGAGGCTGGAGACGGGCGGGACGTACCAGGGCCTCTTCTACCAGCCGACGGTGCTGTCCGCGGTGACCCCGGAGCATCCCGCGTTCGCCGAGGAGATCTTCGGGCCGGTCGCGCCGGTGACCCGGTTCGAGACCGTGGACGAGGCGATCGAGCTGGTCCGCCGCAGCGAGTACGGGCTCTCGGTCGGGGTCCTCACCACGGACCCGTTCGCGGGCTACGAGCTCGCCGACCGGATCCCCAGCGGGATCGTGCACGTCAACGACCAGACCGTCGACGACGAGGCGCAGGCGCCCTTCGGGGGCATCGGCGCCTCCGGCACCGGTGCTCGGTTCGGCGGCCACGAGGCCAACATCGACGCCTTCACCGAGACCCAGTGGGTCACGGTGCAGTCGCAGATCCAGGCGTACCCCTTCTGAACCCCTCTCGGGCCCCACGCAGACCTACCTGAGACAAGGACTACGGATGATGAGAACGAAACGGATGTACGCGGCGCTGGCCGCGGGAGCGCTGCTGCTCGCCGGCTGCGGAAGCGAGAGCGGAGGCAGCGACGGCGGCGGTGCGAGCGCCGATGTCGAGGCCGCCAAGGCCTATCTGGAGCCGTGGAACGGCGAGGGGGAGAAGGGCCTGCTGATCGACGAGCCGCTCTCCAAACCGATCGCCAAAGGCACCAAGGTCGTCTACCTCGACGTCGGCACCCCGGTGAGCGCGGTGATGTGGGGCAACCTCCAGGCTCCGGCGAAGCTGCTCGGCCTGGAGCTGGAGCGGGTCGAGGTCGGCCGGGACGCGCAGAGCATCAACGCCGCGATGAACACGGTGGTCGAGAAGAACCCCGACGGCGTCATCAACATCACCCTCGACCCGGTCTTCTTCGAGTCGCAGACCAAGGCGCTGGAGGAGAAGGGCATCCCGATCGCCTCCGGGTCGGTGATGAACACCGTCGAGCACGGTCTGCCCGAGGCGTTCAACGGGCCGGACTGGATGAAGGCCAACGGCGCCGCGCTGGCCGCGGCCGCAGTCGTGCGCTCGGAGGGCGCGAGCGAGTACGTCTTCTACAACGTGCCCGAGTTCCCGTTCTCGCCGCTGGAGCTGGAGGGTGCGAAGGCGAAGATGAAGGAGCTCTGCCCCGACTGCACGCTGCGCACCGTCGACATCCCGATCGCCGAGCTGGGCTCCACCGCGGCCGACCGGGTGGTCAGCGACCTGCAGGCGAACCCGGACACGGAGTACTTCATCGCCGCCGTCGACGAGGTCCAGATCGGCCTGCCCCAGAAGCTGGAGCTGGCCGGCATCGACACCAAGGGGATCGGCATGTGGACCTCGCCGCCCAACTACGAGCAGATCGGCTCCGGCGACCAGGACGCGACCCTCTCGGTCGACCTCAGCTTGATGATGTGGACGGTCCTGGACCAGCTGCTGCGGGAGATGAACGGCGACGCCTACGAGTGGCCCGCGACCGAGGTGCGCGCCTCGACCCTGACCCGGGTGACCGACGCCGAGAACCTCCCGGAGGACGCCACCGTGGGCTACCAGGCCGTCGAGGACCTCGAGACGCTCTTCGCCAAGACCTGGCTGGTCGACTGAGTGATGTCAGCCGAGAAGTCGGGGGGGGGGCGCGCGGGGCGGCGGGCGCCACCGGGCCACTGTCTTATAAAAAAACACCGCCACAAAACGC
>NZ_JBHWLY010000004.1:94777-157547 GCF_042730435.1 Nocardioides sp. NPDC059952
GGTTTCCCCCCCCGGTGGGCTACCCGGCCTTCGCGGACTTCGACCCGATCTCCCACAAGCCGGGTTTGTGCGAGTGTTTTTTTTCTGCCGTCATGGGGGGTGGTCCCCCGCGGCGGGGGGCCACCTCCCTGGTGAAGGACTTTCCGGGCCTGCGGGCGCTCGACGACGTCTCGCTCGAGGTCCGCAGCGGCGAGATCGTGGCCGTGCTCGGCCACAACGGCTCCGGGAAGTCGACCTTGGTGAAGGTCCTCGCAGGCAGGTACGCCGCCGACGGCGGCACCGTCGAGCTGCCCGCGTCGGCCGGCGAGGAGGCAGCCGAGCTGCACTTCATCCATCAGGATCTCGCGCTGGTCGGCGCGCTGACCGCGGTCGAGAACCTGAACCTGATCGGCTCGGCCCGACTGCGCCCCCATGACAGTCGGGCCGAGCGCCGACGTGCCGAGGAGCTGGTCGCCCGTTTCGGTGAGGGCTTCGACGTCACCGCGCCGGTCGCGACCTTGACCCCCGGCCAGCGCGCGATCGTCGCGATCGCCCGCGCCCTGGACGGCTGGACGCACCCGCGCAACGTACTCGTCCTCGACGAGCCCACCGAGTCGCTCCACGGCGCCGAGGTGGAGGTCCTCTTCTCGGCGGTCCGCCGTCTCGCTGCCGACGGGACGGGGGTCATGTTCATCTCGCACCGTCTCGACGAGGTCCTGGCGCTCGCCGACCGGGTCGTGGTGCTGCGCGATGGACGAGTCGTCGCCGCCGAGCCGGTCGACGGCCTCGACCACGACCGGCTCGTCGAGCTCATCACCGGCGCCAGCCCGGCGGAGATCGAGGCCCACCAACCCCAGGACGTACGCAGCACCGACCCGGTGCTGAGCGTCCGTGGCCTGCGGGGCGGTGCCATCGAGCACCTCGACCTCGACCTGCACGCCGGGGAGGTGGTCGGCGTCGCCGGTGTGCTCGGCTCGGGCCGGGAGGCGGTGCCGTCGCTGCTCTTCGGTGCGGTGCCGTCCCACGCGGGGAGCTTCACCGTCGGTGGAGCGGTCGTCCTGGCGCCCACTCCGGCGACCAGCATCCGGCGCAAGGTCGCCTTCGTCCCGGGCGACCGCGCCAGGCACGGATCCACCGCGCAGATGAGCGCCCGGGAGAACCTCACCCTGCCGCAGATGCGCACCGTCCGAGGTGTGGGCGGGGCGATCAGCACCCGTCGGGAGCGGGCGGAGGCGGAGCGCCGGCTGGCTGCGTACGACGTACGTCCGCATCGCACCGAGCAGCGGTTCGGCCTGTTCAGCGGGGGCAACCAGCAGAAGATCGTGCTGGCCAGGTGGTTGCGCGACGACCCGCTGGTCCTGCTGCTCGACGAGCCGACCCAAGGTGTCGACATCGGCGCCAAGACCACCATCTACGAGGCGGTCGGGCAGGCCGCGGCCAACGGGACCGCGGTGCTGGTGAGCTCCTCGGACACCAAGGAGCTGCTGCGGATCTGCGACCGCGTACTCGTCCTGCGAGACGGCCGTCTCGCCGCCGAGCTGGCCGGCGAGGCGCTCACCGAGCATCGCCTGCTCGTCGAGGGCTACGGCCTGACGCCCGACAACCCCGAGATCCAGAAGGACCAAGGACCATCGTGAACCTGCGTGCACTCTCCTTCCGCAACATCAGCGCCGTCTACATCTTCGTGGTGATGTTCGTCGTCTTCTCGATCTGGATCCCGGACCGGTTCCTCCAGGTCGGTGTGTGGCGCTCGATCCTCGACGCCGAGGCGCTGACCGGGCTGGCCGCTCTCGCCGCGCTGATCCCGCTGGTCACCGGCTCGCTCAACCTGGCGATCGGGGCGCAGGTCGGCTTCACCGCGATCCTGTCGGCCTGGCTGCTGGCCAAGGCAGGTCTGCCGATCGTGGTCCAGCTACCGCTGGTGCTGGTGGTCGGGGCGCTGATCGGCTTGGTCACCGCGGTCGTCATCACCAGGCTGCGGGTCGAGCCGATCGTGGCGACCCTGGCGATGAGCTCGATCCTGCTCGCCGGGATGGCGTGGGTCTCCGGCAGCCAGCAGATCCTCGACCTCGGTCCGTCCTACCGGACGCTGGCCACGACGCAGTGGGCGGGCGTGACGGTGCCGGTCTACATCCTGTTCGCGGTCGCCCTGGTGAGCTGGTACGTGCTCGAGCGCACGCCCGTCGGCCGCCGGATGTACGCCTCCGGGTTCAACCCCGACTCCGCCCGGCTCGCCGGCGTCGGTGTGACCCGGATCCAGACCGGCGCGCTGATGGCCGGCGGCGCGATCTCCGCGCTGGCCGGCGCCCTCCTGACCAGCCGTCTCAATGCGGGAGACCCGACCGTCGGCCCTAGCTTCCTGCTCCCGGCGCTGACCGCGGTGTTCCTGGGGTCGACCCAGTTCCGGGGCGGACGGTTCAACGTGTGGGGCACGCTGGTGGCGATGTACGTCCTCGCCGTCGGCATCAAGGGCCTCCAGCTCGGCGGCTCGCCTCGCTGGGTCAACGACCTCTTCTACGGCGTCGCACTCATCCTCGCCGTCGCGCTCTCGCAGTGGGAGACGCGTGGCCGCATGCTCTGGCGTGGCCGCCGGAGGTCTGGGGAGCCCGAGGAGCCCGCAGAGGCCGAGTCGAAGGTCACGACCCCGGCCGGACACTCCTGATCCGGGACAGCGCGAAGGAACGTACGTCCTCCTCGACCCGGGCCGCGAGCGAGCCGCCGTCGATCCCCAGCGGCTCGACGCGAGCCTCACCGGCGACCCCGCGGCCATCGACGTAGGAGATCACGACCTGCTCCCCGGCATCGATCGCCTCGTGCAGGATCGCCATGGTCGAGGCCGGCTCGGGCGGCAACGGGCGGGAGGCGGCGGTCTCGTCGCCCGCCTTGATCCTGGCCGCCACCGCTGTCGCACGAGCGGTGAGGTGAGCCTCCTGGGCGCCTGCCGGGCGCTGGCCGTTGCGGGCCTTGGCGCGCTTGGCATCGGGGCGCGCCACGTGGACGGATCCGTCGGGGGCCTCGACGACCGGGGCCAGGCCCAGCTCGCGCAGGCGGGGGAGGAGCGAGTCGAGCGCGACGGTGCTGACGACCACCGTCGGCGCCAGCCGCCGCAGCCCCAGCGACTCGGCCGCCGGATGGGCCAGCAGCTCGGCCAGCGCGGCCTCGTCGTCACTGCGCAGATAGGCGGCGGCGAACCCGACCCGGACCGTCCCGAACGTACGCGCGGTGTCGTCGACCAGGTAGGTCAGCGCCTGCGGGACAGGGGTGCGGGAGGCGGCGGTGAGGAACGCGTGGATCTCGGTGGCGGTCCAGCCGCGGTCCATGGCCCGGCGCACCGACTCCTTGGTGAACCGATAGACCGTCGCCCCGCCGTGCGACTCCACCGTGGCCACCACGGCCAGCGTGCGGGCCAGCGCGGGCTCCAGCGGCCCCGGCGCGACCGCGGTCAGGTCGCCCTGGAGCAGCACGTGGTCGACCGGCTCCGGCAGCAGCCCGGCCAGGCTCGGGACCGGGTCCTCGCCGGCCACCAGCAGCCGACCGTACGCAGCCAGCCCTCCGAACGCGGCGAGCCCGAGGGTCTCCGCCTCGGTGAGCGTCCACTCCACCAGCGCCTCGCGGGACTCGGTGCGGGTGCGCGGCCGGCGCGGCCGCTCCCAGGCCAGCCTCGCCACGACCGCGGCGGGACCGGTGCCCGCGGCGAGCACCTCGCCGTCCGGGAGCCCGGCGAGCAGGCCCAGGGTCAGCCGTCGGGTCCCCACGGCCGAAGCCCCGGCCAGATCGGGTGCCAGCGCGTTCCAGGTCTTTCCGGCGGGGTCGCGCTGGCCGACGAGCCCGGGAAGCCGTGGAGAGGCCAGCCAGGCGCCCGCCACGTGGCTCCACCGGGCCGCGAGCGGTTGCTGCAGCCACTGGTCGAAGAGCTCGGTCGGCATCCAGGACGGATCGCCCTCCTCGTCGGTGCCCAGCGCGAGCAGGCCCGAGGCCCAGGCGACCTCGATCAGCAACGCCGCGGCCGGTTCGGTGACATGGAGCCGCTCGGCAGTCGTCTTCAGGTCCCGGACCGTCAGCCCCGCCCCGCCACGCAGCGACCGGGGCGGCGCGGCACTCCAGGAGTCGAGGAGCAGCTCGAGGTTGCGTACGAGCTCGAAGGCGGCGCCCGCGGCCGCCCGGTCGACCAGCGTGGACGCCCGCGACGAGGTCGGCAGGGGCGGCGGGACGTCCACAGGGGCGAGCGTCGTCCGCCCGCCCCGCAGTGTGATCCCGACCTCGCCGGGCAGGGTCAGCATGCCGTCGCCCGAGGACACCAGCAGTCCGTGGGCGATCAGCTCCTCCGCCGGTCCGGCCGCCTCGGCCACGGATACGCCCGGGCGTGCGCGGGAGGAGGAGGCCTGGCCGCCGCCGGCGTCGACGGCCTCCAGCATCGCGCGCGCCTCCGCGGACACAGCAGGCAGGCTGCGTACGCCTTCTTCCTGGTCAGCGGCGAACGGCTGCAGCCCGGAGGTGCCGGGCGAGCCCCGCAGCAGGGCCGCGACACCGGTCACCGCGCGCAGGCCGTCGAGGGACTGCCACACCAGGCAGGTGTCCTCCAGATGAGAAAGTGCCCGTGTCGCGGCGTCCACTTCGGCATTCACCATGGAAGATAAGTGGGCTTTGGTGGTTTGATTCGCGAGGACAACGGCATCAAGCACGATCAGCTCGAGATGGTTAAGGTCATCCATCGCGTAGTGCAAGGATGTGCGAGTGGCTGCTCGGGCGGCGAGTTGGCCGGAGTCATGAGGGGACGGCGTGGCGAGATCAGGACGAGCAAGAAGCAGGCGTGAGATGCGCTCTGTGGGCCAAGAGCGCAACTGGTCTGCGAGCGAGCGGAAGCCTGTGTCCATCGGCATCACGCTATCCCGGCAGGCCTAGGGGGCGAGATGTCCAGGAAAGTAGTGATCGCGCACGGGGCCGCGACAGACGTCGGTCAGGTGCGGAAGGTCAACGAGGACTCCCATGTGGCCGAGCCACCGGTCTTCGTCGTCGCGGACGGGATGGGCGGCCACGACGGTGGTGACATCGCCAGCGAGATGGTGATCCAGGAGTTCGCCAAGCTCGGCGGCACCCATTACGTGTCCGAGTCCGGCAGCCAGGCGATGGTCGAGGCCCTCCAGGCGGCCCAGGATCGGATCGTTGCCTTCGCGCTCGAGCAGCGCTCGCGCGGGGCCTCGGACTACCAGTCCGGCACCACCTGCGCCGCGGCTCTGATCGCCGACGGCGGAAGCAGCCCGTTGTGGATCCTGCTCAACGTCGGCGACTCGCGCATCTACCGATACTTCGACGGCACGCTGAGCCAGCTCAGCCGCGACCACAGCCTGGTCCAGGAGCTGGTCGACTCGGGCCAGATCACGCGCGAGCAGGCCGAGCACCACCCCGAGCGCAACGTGGTGACCAGGGCGCTGGGCGGGATGGCCCCGGCAGTCCCCGACATCTTCCAGGTGACTCTGCCCGTAGGCGCCCGGCTGATGCTGTGCTCCGACGGCGTGAGCGGAATGATCTCGGATGCTGAGATCGCCGACATCCTCGCCGCGGAGGACACCGATGCCCGCGACACGGCCGAGAAGCTCGTCGACGCCGCGGTCGAGGCGGGTGGCCGGGACAACGCGACCGCGATCGTGGTCGATGTGATGGGATTGACCGAGGAGAACCCGTATGACTCGGAGCAACAAAGGGTGAGTATGGAGCAGAAGCTAGGAGTGCTGCCATGAGCGAGCAAGGAACCATCGCAAGCACGTCCTACATGCCGGGCACATGGTTCGGCATCATCGGTGAGAGCGCCACGGTGCTGCTCCCGCCCTCGGAGAAGAGCCGCGCGGGCGCGCTGTGGGCGCTCGTCGACGACGGTGCCGGGTTCGACGAGGTGCTCGACGCGCTCGTCGCGACCGGGCTGAGCTCGTTGCCGGGCTTCGTCCTCATCTCGGGCGACGTCACGCCTGACGGCGGGAGCGTACGCACGGTCGTGCGCGGCCCGTCCGTGGTCTCGTTCGAGGCCGGCGAGGGCGCCGTCGAGGTCGACGGCTCGTCGTCGAAGACGTGGGTCGAGCGCACCCTCGAGGGCGTCACCAGGATGTCCGTATCGCTCGGCGAGGAGGGTGCGACCGGTGAGCCGATGACGGCGCTCGGTGGCCTGCTGCGGGTCTCGGGTCTCGAGGTTCCGCCCCCGGCCCCGGAGTCCACCCAGGACGACTCGCCGGAGAGCCGCGCCGGCTTCGTACCGGCCCCGGTGGCGGTCGAGGAGGGCTCCGACGACAGCGTCGACGAGCCGGCCCAGGCCGACCCGCTCACCGATCCTCTTCCCGAGGAGCCCTACGCCGACTCCGACGACCTGGACTCCGCCGAGGAGCAGGTTCTCGATGAGGACGAGCCGGTCGCGGCTCCGCCCTCGCTCTCGGTCGTTCCGCCGATCCCGATCTCGGGTGACCTCCCCGGTCTCGAAGCCGACTCGGAGCTGGACTCCGACGCGGAGGCGGACCTCGGCCCGGAGCCCGACTTCGACGAGGACTCCGAGGACGAGCCGATCTCGGTCAACCGGGGCGACGAGTCCGGCGAGGCCTCCGCTCCGCGTCACGACGACCTGACCGAGCCGACCGAGGCGTTCGAGATGCCGGCCGCCTCCGATGACGCCGACGACCAGGACTTCCCGGAGCCTGCTGCCGGCGGCTACGAGGACGACTACGCCAGCGACGAGCACGCCGCTGCCGTCGCGTCCTCCTTCGGTCCCTCCGCGGTCTCCCCGGAGCCCGTGGCCGAGATGGACGACGTCGCCCCCGACGCCGAGACCGAGGTCCTCCAGGCCGTCGACGAGGGGTCCTACGACGGGCCTGAGTCCTATGACGGGCCCGAGTCCTACGACGAGCCCGAGTCTGCCCAGGCGCCCGGCTTCGGCCCGCCGTCGATGCCGCCTCCGCCGCCGCTGACGACGCCTCCGCCGCCTCCGGTGGACGCGCCGCCCGCTCCTTATGAGGAGGCGCCGGCCGAGGGCCTGATCGATGCCGCGCCGGGCGACGCCCCGATCGAGGCACCGCCCTTCGACAGCCCTGTCGACGCGTCGCTGACCGAGATCCCGCCGGCACCGCCGGCCCCGCCCGCGTTCCCGGCGCCGCCCGCGCCGCCGGCTCCGCCCGTGGCTCCCGTCCCGGAGACCCACGACGAGCCGATCTGGGAGGAGCCCGACCCCGATGAGGACGACCACGACGGTCTGACCCGCATCGGCGTCGGCGAGGATCTCAACGCCGGTCTCGCCGGGATCCCCGGCCAGCCCGAGGCCCCGAAGGTGACCGCCTACCCGGTCGCTCGCCTGGAGTTCTCCAGCGGCGACCGCGTCGAGGTCGACCGAGTCGTCCTCGTCGGCCGCGCGCCGGAGGCGAGCCGGTTCACGCCCACCGAGCAGCCGATGCTGGTGACCGTGCCGAGCCCTCACCAGGAGATCTCCTCGACCCACTGCGAGATCCGTCCCGGTGCCGGGGTCGACCACGGCGCAGCGGTGGTCACCGACCTCGGCTCGACCAACGGCACCGTGCTGGTCCAGCCTGGCCTCGGCCCGGAGGACCTGCGTCCCGGCGTACCGGTCCAGCTCATGCCGGGTGCCGTCATCGACCTCGGTGACAGCCTGACGATCCGGGTGACCAACCCATGATCAACCGGCTCTCGCTCATGCCGTCGCCGACCCCCTGGGAGGCGGCGGCATGAGCTTGGCCGGCCTGCCGGCTCCGGCAGCCGAGGCTGCGATCGCGGAGCCGGATCGTCGGTTCTACGCCTTCGCCATCGACCGGGTGATCGCGTGGGCGATCTTCGCCGCGGCGGGGTTCACCGCCTGGCTGATCTTCTTCCGCAACGACAGCCTGCTTCCCGGCGTCGGCCTGATCGCCGGCGTCGTGCTGGCGGTCTGGCTGGTCGGCACCGTACTCACCGGCTCCGGGGGCAAGACCCCCGGGAAGATGGCCCTCGGGCTGCGCGTGGTCAGCGATGACTCCGGGGCCGCGGGCCGCCCGATCGGCGTCGGCAAGGCGTTCGTACGCCAGGCTCTGCTCGGCCTCTGCACGATCCCGACGCTCGGCATCGGGACCGCCACCTTCGCCTGGGTCGCCGCGATGGACGACCGCGGCCGGCGCCAGGGGTGGCACGACCGTCGTGCGGGCTCGGTCGTGGTCGACGTACGTCCTCCGGCGGTCGTCGAGGCCGAGGAAGAGGCCCCCGCGCCGCGCCGCATCGTCAACCTGACCACGATGCGCCTGAAGCAGGCCGAGGCGACTCCCGAGCGGGCCGAGCGGCCGCAGACCCCCGCAGCCCCGACCCAGAGCGCGCCGACCCAGAGCGCCGCGACCCAGAGCGCCGCCGCTCAGGCCCTGGCGGAGGCACAGGCCGCGCAGACCCAGATCGGGGGGCTGGTCGCCCGTCAGACGCCGCCGGCTCCCGTGCCGACGCCCGCACCGCCCGCTCCGCCGCCCCCGCCCGCTCCTGCGCCCCCGGCACCGCCGGTCGTGCAACCGGTGGCGCAGCCTGCCCCTCCGCCGCCTCCCGCGTCTGCCCCACAGCCCGCGGCGACGGCTCGTTGGCGGGTCACGTTCGACACCGGCCAGAGCTTCGTCGTGGAGGGTCTCGCGATCGTCGGTCGCGGCCCCGAGCCGCGTCCCGGTGAGGAGGTCGCCCACCGGGTGGCCCTCTCCTCGAGCGACATGTCCCTGTCCAAGACCCACGCTCAGTTCCAGATCGCGGCGGACGGCACCCTCGTGGTCATGGACCGCGGTTCCACCAACGGCACCACCCTGATCCGCCAGGGTGCCGCACGAGCCCTCGGCGCCCGCCGCCCCGCGGCCCTCGTCGACGGCGACAAGGTCAAGTTCGGCGACCGCACCATGGACGTGGTTCGCGAAGCCTGACCGCCGAGAGGTCACCCCCGTCGGCCGAGATGTCACCCAGGTGACGTCTCGGCCGACGCGCGTGACGCCTCGGCGAGGTCATTCGACGGAGTCGAAGGTCTCCGGGCGGTGCTCGACGCCGAAGCGGTCGGTGGGCCAGAAGACGACGGCGACGCGGCCGACGACGTCGGAGACGGGCACGAACGCGTTCGAGCAGGCCTCATCGCCCGACTTCTGGCGTTCGGGGCTGCACAGATGGAAGGACGAGTCGGCGGAGTTGGCACGGTTGTCACCCATCACGAAGAGCCGGCCCTCCGGGACGACGGCCTTCCAGCCCCGGCAGCCGCCCTGGACGTAGGACCCGTTGTCCTGCGCCATCGGGCCGTCACAGGTGTCGTTGGGAGCGATGAAGGAGGACTCGTCCAAGGGCGTGCCGTTGACGACGACGCGACCCGAGTCGCAGCACTCCACGGTGTCGCCCGCGACTCCGATGACCCGCTTCACCAGGTGGTCGCCGGTCGGGTAGAGCCCGATCTTGGCGAGCACGGCCCTGAAGCCGGTCGGTGCAGGCGCGATCTGGTTGGCGGAGAGCCAGCCGCCGGGATCGGTGAAGACGACGATGTCGCCGCGCTCGGGCGTGCCGCCCATCCAGTAGGACGGCTTCTCCACCAGCACCCGGTCGTTGACCTCCAGACCGGGCTCCATCGACTCCGAGGGGATGTAGAACGCCTGGGCGAGGAACGTCTTGATGAGGACGGCCAGCAGGATCGCCGTCACCGCGATGATCGCGATCTCGGCGAGCGACCCCAGGACTCCCCGCTGCCGTCGGCCTGACCCTGCCGACGCCTCCCGCTCTGCCCCCATGGTGAGACCCTATCCAGAGGACCGGTCGGGCCCGGACGCTATCCAGAATTCACCGACGCCGATCCACGAACACGCGTGGACCCCGCCGATAGGGTCGGAGCGTGTCCGACCTCGACCAACGGCTCAACGCTCTCGAAGCGGATCTCAAGACTCGGGGAAGCGTGCTGGTCGCCTTCTCCGGAGGCGCCGACAGCGCCTTCCTCCTGGCGGCCGCGACCCGGGCTCTGGGCAGCGACAACGTCGCCGCCGCGACCGGCTACTCGCACAGTCTCCCGATCGCGGAGAGGGACCCGGCCGCCGAGTTCGCAAGAAGCCTCGGCGTACGCCTCATCACCCCGCAGACCCACGAGATGGAGCGGGAGGGCTACCGGGCCAACGGCACCGACCGGTGCTTCTTCTGCAAGGCGGAGCTGCTCGACACCCTCGTGCCGCTGGCCCGTGAGCAGGGCCTGGTCCACGTGGCCACCGGCACCAACGCCGACGACGCGATCGAGGGGCTCGACGGTCTCCGGCCCGGTATCCGCGCGGCCGCCGAGCGCGGAGCGATCACGCCGCTCAAGGACGCCGGGCTGACCAAGGCACAGATCCGCGAGGCCTCGCGCCGCTGGGAGCTGCCGACCTGGGACAAGCCGGCCGCAGCCTGCCTCTCGAGCCGGATCGCCTACGGCCTCGAGGTCACCCCGAGGCGCCTCGCGCGCGTGGAGAGAGCAGAGCAGGGCGTACGCAGCGTCCTGGCCGCCCGCGGCCACGACGCCGCCAAGGTGGACCTGCGCGTGCGTGACCACGGGGAGAAGGCGACGGTGGAGCTGTCGGCTACCCTCCTGCCTCTCGACCCCCACCATGCCGACGAGGTGCTCAGGACCGTGACAGACGCAGGATTCCCCGCCGCGGAGATCGACCCACGGGGCTTCCGCTCCGGATCGATGAACCAGGCGGCGAAGTGATCGAGTTCTGGGAGACGATCACCGCGACCCAGACCGTTCCCGAGGCACCCTGGCTGATCGGTGCCGGGCTCGTTGCCCTGGTGCTGGTCGTGTGGCGTGGCACCTGGCGCACCGTGCGCCTCGGCGTCACGGTCGTCCACGAGGCCGGGCACGCGGTCGTAGCGGTCCTGGTGGGCAGGCGCCTGGCCGGGATCAAGCTCCACTCCGACACCTCGGGCGTGACCCTCTCGCGCGGCAAGCCCTCCGGACCGGGGATGGTGGCGATGCTCGCCGCCGGCTACCTCGCCCCGGCGCTCCTCGGCCTGTTCAGCGCGACCATGCTCGCCGCGGGTCATGCCCTGGGACTGCTGTGGCTCCTGGTGGCGGCGATGCTCGTGCTGCTGCTGTGGGTACGCAACGGCTACGGCCTCGTCGTCGTGCTGGTGCTCGGCGCGGCGCTGGGCGCGATCAGCTGGTACGCCGACGGCCGCCTGCAGACCATCGTCGCCACGCTGGTCACCTGGCTGCTCCTGCTCGCCTCGCCGAGGCCGCTCCTGGAGCTCCTCGGCCGCGGCGAGCGAGGTCGTCGCGGCTCCGACCCCGACCAGCTCGCCGGCCTGACCGGCATCCCGTCAGTGCTCTGGATCCTCGTCCTGCTGGCGGTGAACGTCGCCGGGCTCGTGGTGGGCGTGCAGACCCTGATCCCCGACCTGAGCTGGATCTAGAGCTCGAACTCGTCGGCGATCTGGCGCAGCGCGGGGGAGACCTTCTTGGCCAGCTCGCGCGTGGGCGGGCGGCCCTGGGCGTAGCCGTCGCGGATGTCGTCGAGGAGCTTGATGACGTTCTCGACGATCAGCTCCATCTCCTCGGGGTTGCGGCGCTTGGCTGCCCGCTGGCGTCCGGAGACGGACGGGGAGCGCTCGAGCACGGTCACCGACAGCGCCTGCTCACCGCGGCGCCCCTGGGCGATGCCGAACTCCACCCGGGTGCCGGCCTTCAAGGTCTTGGCAGCGCCCTCGGGGAGCGCGTCGGCATGGACGTACACGTCCGGACCGTCGTCCTGCGACAGAAACCCGAAGCCCTTGGTGGCGTCGAACCACTTGACCTTGCCAGTAGGCACGGCAGCTTGCCCCTTCCTCGCGCATCAGCGCTTCAAACGTACGTCGCCCGGCGACTGTGACGGCCGACGCGGGAGAGCCTAGTCCTCAGCGCCCAGGGACGCGTGAGGTATTCCCCGCTCCGGCATCGACGGCATCCACGGATGGGTCGCCGTCTCGTCCCTCGGGCAGGTGAGGCCTATACTCCGCCTACCCCTCCATAGATTTGCAAATGATTTCGTACACCATTGGTAATCGAGACCAGTTATGACGTAAGTTTACGTCGCCAAAGACTGCAGACAGGCACGCCCGGGTGCCAGCAGACTTCGCGGCGGGGGACTGGGGTGTGCGCCACAGATGGCGCATGCCTCTCGGGAATGATGTGACATGGCCACGAGAGGGAGTAATGGCCGAGCCATACGCAAGCACAACCCACCGTCCGGAACGTAAGCCCTGGCAGGGAATTCGAGCGCGCCTCATCTTCGTGCTGCTCGTCCCGACCATCGCGGCGATGGTGTTCGGCGGGTTGAGCATTTCGAGCGCCCTCACCGCCCAGGCACAAGCACGCCAGGCCGAGACCGTCGCCCAGGCACTGCCTGACACCTACAACCTCGCGATCAACATCCTGTTCGAGCGTGATGGTGCGCTCGCGGGTGTGCCCGAGGTCGTCATGCGGCCGCTGCAGCAGACGACCGACGAGTCGATCGCGGCCTGGAGCGCCAAGGCCAAGGAGATCGACGCCGGCGACGACAAGGGCCTCGAGAACAGCATCGTCGAGATCCAGCAGGCGCTGAACGGCATCGACGATCTGCGCGCGCAGATCCAGGAGAAGGACACCCAGGTCGAGGCGCAGCTGGCCTACACCACGGTGATGAACAACCTCTTCGGGATCTCGGCCCAGATGCCGACCCTGGAGAACGACGAGGTCTTCTCCAAGATCTCCGCGATCAGCAACGTGCGCCCGGCTTCCGAGGCCATGGGTGTCGAGCGCATGATCATGATGGAGGCGCTGAGCAAGAAGGCCATCGCAGAGTCGAAGGGGGAGACGAACCCGGACGTCCTCAGCGACGAGCAGTTCGCCGAGCTCGCCCGCGCCGAGGCGAAGTGGCGACTCTCGACCGCGGACTACTACGAGAAGACGTCCGACGAGATCCGCCAGCAGCTCGACGAGCTGACCAACGAGACCACCGATCAGGGTTCGGTCGGGGCCCCGGCGCACCGGGTCGTCAACCAGGTCATCTCCAGCGGCAGCATGGACCGGGTCAAGATGACCCCGGACCAGTACACCGGCGCCAGCACGGAGTTCATCCGTGGTCTGCAGAAGATGATCGTCGCGACCGCGCAGGAGATCAGTGACGATGTCGGGGACATCAAGACCGACTCGACCCGCGACGCGGTCGGCATCGGTCTGGTCGTTCTCTTCGTCCTCATCTTCGCCCTCGCCGTCGGCCTGGTCGCGGCCCGCTCGATCCTCTCGCCGCTGAGCCAGCTGCGTCGTCTGGCCTACAACCTGGCCAACCACGACCTGCCGGAGCGAGTCGCCTACATGAACCAGGCCGAAGGCCCGGTGGATACGCATGTGGAGCCTCTGGACATCGCGCGCCGAGACGAGATCGGTGACGTCGCGGACGCGTTCGACGCGGTCCACGTCGAGGCGATCCGGCTGGCCGGTGAGCAGGCAGAGCTGCGAACGAACGTCGACAAGATGTTCATGAACCTCTCCCGCCGTTCGCAGAGCCTCGTCGAGCGTCAGCTCCAGCTCATCGACCAGCTCGAGGCCAACGAGCAGGACCCCGACGACCTCGCGAACCTGTTCCGCCTGGACCACCTCGCCACCCGAATGCGCCGTAACGACGAGTCCCTCCTGGTCCTCGCCGGCGGCGAGATCGGCCACGCGGCTCGTGGTCCGGTCCCGGTCCTCGACGTGCTCCGTGCCGCCGCCTCCGAGATCGAGCAGTTCGCCCGGGTCGACATCGACTCCGACGAGAACGCCGAGTTCGAGGGCGCGATCGCGGGTGACCTCGTGCACCTGCTCGCGGAGCTGATCGAGAACGCCACCAACTTCTCCCCGCCCGACACCGCGGTCACGATCCGCACCTTCCGCGCCGGCCCCGCCGCGCCGCTGCTGGTCGAGATCGAGGACCTCGGTATCGGCATGACGCCGGAGGAGCTCGACGCGGCCAACATGAAGTTGCGCCGTGCGACCGGCCTCGACGCCGACGTCGCCCGGATGATGGGCCTGGTCGTGGTCGCGCGCCTGGCGGCGCGTCACGGCCTCTACATCGAGCTCGTTCCCAACCGCCCCCGCGGTGTGGTCGCGCGTGTCGAGATGCCGGTCACCACGATCGTCGGCGCTCACGCTGAGACCCCGTCCGGCCAGCAGCAGGGCTTCGACGCCTACGCCTTCCAGCAGGGCGGCTACGGCCAGCAGACCGGCGCCTACCCGACCACCGGCGAGCTCCCCTACGAGATGCAGTACGGGATGCCCGCCTACGACGCCCAGCCGTACGCCGGTGGCAACCCCTACGACGTTCCGGTCGGCGCTCTTCCGGCGCCCGAGGCGCCTGTGGCCTCCGCCGCAGCGCCCCCGGCGCTGCCGAGCCGTACGCCCGGCGCCTCCAACCACCCCAACCTCTCCGGTGGTGGTGGGTCGGCCTTCTCGCAGCAGCCTGCCAACGGCCTCTCCGGCCAGCACAACGGCTTCGGCCAGAGCGGGCCGCAGACGGGCCAGCAGCCCTCATACGGTGGTGTCCCGCCGATGCCGGGCGATCCGGGCTTCGAGGGTCCGGGCGCGCGCACGGGCAGCTTCCCGGCGCAGCCGCAGCAGTTCAGCGGTGGCCAGCCGCAGTACGGGGGAGACCCGTTCGGTGGCGACCCGTTCGGCGCCAACCAGCCGCCGGCTCCGCAACAGAGTCCCAGCGGTCAGCAGCAGAACTTCCTGTCCAACATGCTGCCGGTCCGCAAGGCCGAAGACCTGGCCGCGCGCTTCCCCGACGGTCGCTTCGACCCGAGCACCGAGACCGGCGAGCTGCCGCGTCGCGACCCGGGCATCCAGGGCGGCAGCCCGTTCGGCACCGACACCGGCGCGTTCCGCACCTTCGAGCGCCCCAACGAGCGCACCGTGCCGCGTACGCCGCCGCCGGGCTTCGGTCCCGACGACGACCCGTTCGGTCCTGCCGGTGACGCGATCGCCCCGATGGGCCCGATGGCTCCGGAGCCGACCAACTCGCCGAACCCGCTCGACTCGACCACCGAGGTTCCGATCCTCGACGACGAGGGCAGCTCGATCTTCGACGACCTGCAGTCCGAGTGGTTCACCCGTCGTCGCCCGCTCGGTGCGCGTCGGGCGATGGAGTCCAAGGGCGACCCGCTCAGCGACCCCATCGCCCCCGCCGCCAAGGCCGGCCCGGGTCCCGACGTCGACGAGGCCCGTCCGGCGGCCGCCCCCGTGGGCGCCCCCGTGGGCGACCCGCTCGGCGAGCCGCCGGCCCCTCAGGACGACGAGCCGACCACGCCGGTGAGCTGGTCCTCGCCGGGCGACGAGGGCTGGCGCCGTGCGCAGGAGCTGGAGCACCTGCAGGAGCAGGAGCCGGCGACGATCACCCAGGGTGGTCTCCCGGTCCGTGTCCCGGGTCAGAACCTGATCCCAGGTGCGGCACCTGCGGTCACACCACCGTCATCAGGTCCGCGTAACATGGACGCGCGCCGCACCCGTGGCATGTCCAGCTTCCAGAAGGGCGTCAGCCGCGCCCGCAACAACCCCGCTGATGCGGAAAGCAACCCCGAAGGTGAGGAGCAGCAGTGACAACGGCCCCCGCAGGACTGGACTGGCTTGTCGACAGCCTGACCCAGCGCACCCCTGACATCGCTCACGCGATCTTGGTGTCGGCTGATGGCATGCCGATGGCCAGCTCCGTCGACTTCCCCCCGGACCGGGCCGACCAGCTCTCGGCGATCGCCTCCGGTCTCACCAGTCTTACCCAAGGAGCAGCTCGGTGCTTCGCGGCGGGTAATGTCCAGCAGATGGTCATCGAGATGGACGGTGGCTATCTGGTCCTCATGGCGGTTGGTGAGGGTTCCAGCCTTGCTGCCCTCGCCGCCCCCGACTGCGATCTGGGACAGGTTGGCTACCAGATGCAGCTGTTGATCTCGCGTGTTGCCAGCGCCCTCACCCCCGATACCAGAACTGGCGCCTGACCGCGCCCGACCTTAGGACCGAGATCGTGAGCAACCACGCATCCGAACCGCCGCCGCTGGTCAGGCCGTATGCCCTGACCCGTGGCCGCACGCAACCCAAGCGCGTCTTCCCGATGGAAGCCCTGGTGATCACCGACCGTTACGTGATCGATGGCTACGTCCGGTCGCCGGAGGAGCGGACGATCGCGGAGCTCTGCCGCGAAAGCCGTTCCGTCGCTGAGGTTGCGGCGCTCATCCGGGTGCCCCTGGGTGTCGCCCGAGTCCTGATCGGTGACCTTGCGGAGCGCGGCGTGGTGCAGGTGCACGCCAGCAAGGTCCCGGACGCCCCGGACACCGCTCTCCTCGAGCGCGTGCTGTCCGGCCTGAGGAAGCTTTGACAGGAGTAATGCAGTGACCACCGACTCCAAGCAGGCGACGATGTCTGCGAAGATCGTCATCGCCGGAGGGTTCGGCGTTGGTAAGACGACCTTCGTGGGCTCCGTCTCGGAGATCGTCCCCCTGACGACCGAGGCCGTGATGACGCAGGCGTCGACGACCTCTCCGCCGTGCCCAACAAGAAGACGACCACGGTCGCGATGGACTTCGGTCGAGTCTCCCTCGACTCCGACCTGATCCTCTACCTGTTCGGCACGCCCGGTCAGAACCGATTCTGGTTCATGTGGGACGACCTTACCCAGGGCGCGATCGGCGCTGTGGTGCTCATCGACACCCGTCGCCTCGCCGACTCCTTCGGCGCGATCGACTACTTCGAGTCCCGCAACGTGCCGTTCGTCGTGGCCCACAACGTCTTCGGCGCCAACCAGGCCTACAAGCCGGAGCAGATCCGCGAGGCCCTGGCTCTGCGCCCGGACATCCCGATCGTCACCTGTGACGCTCGCGACCGCCAGTCGACCAAGGCGACGCTGATCTCGCTCGTCGAGTACGTCCTCTCCATGGTCTCCACGCGCGCTCTTCAGTAGCAAAGCGTCACCAACACCCGCCGCAGCCACGCTCCGGCGGGTGTTGGCCGTTCATGAGAGGCCGTGACTGTGCAGTAGAGGCGTACGTCTGGGAGGATCACGCGTTGTGCGGAAGTTCAGGTTGTGGTGGCGCAAGGTGACCCCGAAGTGGCACCTGAGGCGCATGTGGGTGAAGATGTGGTCCGTGATCACGACCCCGTACGCCGATGCGACGGCCGTCGCTGCCGTCGACGAGGCCCGCGCCGCGCTCCTGTCCGACGTGCCAGCCGGTGACGTCGGAGAACATCTCGGCCATGTGGTCGAGAAGGGTGCCGGCCCGGGCGTCGTGACCCACCTGTTCGCCTGCAGCCGCAAGGGCTACGTCGGCTGGCACTGGTCGGTCACGGTCGTCTACGTCCCCGTCCTCGGTGACAAGACCGAGCTGACCGTCAACGAGGTCGTCCTCGTCCCAGGAGACGCCGCCATCGTCGCGCCGGCCTGGGTGCCCTACCGCGAACGGATCAAGCCGGGCGACCTCTCGCCCGGTGATCTGCTCCCGGTCGAGGACGACGACGCGCGCCTGGTCCCGACGTACGCCTTCGGCGACGACCCGCTCGACGCCGACGAGAAGGCTCAGGTGCGTGAGGTCGCCAAGGACCTCGGCCTCGGCCGTGTCCGGACCTTGTCCACCTCCGGCTTCGACGCCGCCGCCGAGCGGTGGTACGCCGGTGACGGCGGCCCCGACGCGCCGCTCGCGCAGGCAGCCCCCGACCAGTGCCACAGCTGCGGCTTCCTGGTCCGGCTGACCGGTCACCTGGCCACGAGCTTCGGTGTCTGCGCCAACGGCGACGCCAACGACGACGGCAAGGTGGTCAGCCTCAACCACGGGTGCGGTGCGCACTCGGAGGTGCGGCTGGCGAAGAAGCACGAGCCGCAGCCGCTGCCGGACCCGGTCTTCGACACGATCAGCGTCGACGTCGAGGGCTTCTAGTCGAGGCCCTCGGCGCGTAGCCGGCGGGCCTTGCGGCGGCGGGTCAGCTCGATGCCGATCGCGCCGATGCCGAAGGCTGCCAGGCAGGTCCAGATCCACCAGGTCCAGCCGCGGTCGTTGAGCAGGCCCCAGAAGGGGAGCAGGGCCACGAACCCGACCAGCCAGCCGAGGGTGGCGAGCTCGAAGGCGCGGATGCCGTCCTGGTCGACGAGCTCGATCTTCGGCTCCGGAGCGGCCTGGACCGGCTCCTCGACAGGCGGCTCGTCGTAGCCGTAGTCCTGGGGGTAGCCGCCGTCTTCGGTGTAGTAGTCGCCGTCGTACCCGTCGTACTGCTGCTCCGGGTAGGTGCCGGAATAGTCGTCGTCGCGGTACTGGTCGCTCATGGGACCTCATCTTATGGGTCGCCGCCAGCCGGTAGGGTGGTGAGGAACGCTGACGACTTTGGAGGTCCCCGATGGCTTCGCTCCGCTGCCCCTGTGGCACCAACTTCCGCACCGAGACCGACGACGAGCTGGTCGAGAAGGTGCAGGAGCACCTCGCGGAGGCTCACCCCGGCCGCACCTACAGCCGCGACGACATCCTGATGCTCGCCGCGATGTCCTGACCCTGTGACGGCGCCCTCACCCGGGCGCCGTCTCTTGCTGGAATAGTTAGCGCCGGTAAGCAGTTATGCTTACCGACATGCCTACCGCACATCCCGCTTCCGCGCCCGACGCGGCCTCCGACATCCCCGAGGTCGCGTCGGTGCTGCGCACCTCTGTCATGCGGATGCGTCGCCGCCTGGCCAACGAGCGCCACCCCGACAACGACCTCTCGCTGGGGTCGATGGCGGTGCTCGGGGCGCTGTACGCCAACGACGAGATGACCCTCGGCGCCCTCGCCGGGCGCGAGCGCGTGCAGCCTCCGAGCATGACCAGGATGGTCAACTTCCTCGAGGAGGGCGGCTTCGTCGTCCGCCGCCAGGGCGAGACCGACCGCCGCCAGGTGCTGGTCTCGATCACCGACAAGGGCCGCCGGACCGTACGCAAGGACCGGCTCAGCCGGGATGCCTGGCTCGCCCAGCAGCTCGTCGACCTCGATGCGGACGAGCTCGCCGCCCTCCGCACAGCCGCTTCGATCATGGAGAGAATAGCCACCAGTTGAGTCCCACGTTCCGTTCCCTGCGCAGCCACAACTACCGCCTCTATCTAGCCGGCAGTGTCGTCTCCAACGTCGGCACCTGGATGCAACGCATCGCCCAGGACTGGTTGGTCCTGAGTCTTGGCGGCGGGGGAGCGGCACTCGGTATCACCACCGGCCTGCAGTTCCTGCCCATCCTTCTGCTCAGCCCCTACGCCGGGGTCATCGCCGACCGCTTCCCGAAGCGCCGTCTGCTGCAGGTGGCCCAGGGCTGGATGGCCCTGATGTCGTTGCTTCTCGGTGTGCTGGCGGTGAGCGGCCACGCCGAGGTGTGGATGGTCTACGTGATCGCGTTCCTCTTCGGCACCGGTGCCGCCTTCGACGGCCCGGGCAGGCAGTCGTTCGTCTCGGAGATGGTCCACCCCGACGACCTCACCAACGCCGTCGGCCTGAACTCGGCCTCGTTCAACCTCGCCCGTCTGATCGGGCCGGCACTGGCCGGGCTGCTCATCGGCTGGCTGGGGAGCGGCCCCGAGGCGACCGGCTGGGTGATCCTCATCAACGCCGTCTCCTACCTCGCCGTGATCGGCCAGCTGGAACGGATGAACACCGCCGAGCTGCACTCGCCCGACCCCGTCGCCCGGCGGAGCGGGATGCTGCGCGAGGGCATCGGCTACATCCGTACGCAGCCCAAGATGCTGATGGTCCTCGTGATCATCTTCTTCGTCGGCACCTTCGGGGCGAACTTCCCGATCACCTCGGCGCTGATGGCGACCGAGGAGTTCGGCAAGGGCGCCAGCGAGTACGGCCTGCTCGGCACCGTCCTGGCGATCGGATCGCTCTCCGGCGCCCTGCTCGGCGCCCGCCGCACCCGGATCCCGCTCAAGCTGATCGTGCTGGCGGCGACCGGGTTCGGCCTCACCGTCATCGTGTCCGGGCTGATGCCGACGTACGCCCTCTTCGCCCTGGTCGCGCCGGTGCTCGGCTTCTTCACGATCACGACCCTCAACGCCTGCAACGCCACCATGCAGACCGAGGCGGCCCCGGAGTTCCGCGGCCGGGTGATGGCGATCTACATGACCGTCCTGATGGGCGGCACCCCGCTGGGTGCCCCGCTCATCGGCTTCGTCGGCGAGCACTTCGGTGCCCGCGCGACCCTCTACGGCAGTGGCGCTCTGGTGCTGGTGGGTACGCTTGCGGGGGTGCTGCTCCTCGCCGCACTCAGAGGTGGTATCCGGGCCGTTTTGACCCCCTCTCAAGCCGCCGGGTAGCCTCTGAAGCGTGTCTGGGACAACCAGGCCGTCGCGCGTGCTCGGAACAAGTTCGAGAAATGGGTCTCGGACCCGGGTTCGGCGCCCTCAAGTGGGAACTCGGTTCGAGAGATCCGTCTTCGTGCTGTTGAGGTAAGGGCGACACGCCCGACCTCGGGGGCGAGGCGGGACCAGTTGGTATCGCACCACCTGGACGCACAAACATTGGATCCTTCGCGGCAGAGCGCCGCGTAGTGAGAGCAGAAAAGAAGGGGAACCACCAAGGTGCCCACCATTAACCAGCTGGTCCGCAAGGGCCGCGAGGACAAGGCGACGAAGTCGAAGACGCCTGCCCTCAAGGGATCGCCGCAGCGCCGTGGCGTCTGCACGCGCGTCTACACCACCACCCCGAAGAAGCCGAACTCCGCCCTCCGGAAGGTCGCCCGCGTGCGCCTCTCCTCCGGCGTCGAGGTCACCGCTTACATCCCGGGTGTGGGCCACAACCTTCAGGAGCACTCCATCGTGCTCGTCCGCGGCGGTCGTGTGAAGGACCTCCCCGGTGTGCGTTACAAGATCATCCGCGGCACGCTCGACACCCAGGGTGTCAAGAACCGCAAGCAGGCCCGTTCGCGCTACGGCGCGAAGAAGGAGAAGTGACATGCCTCGTAAGGGTCCCGCTCCCAAGCGTCCGCTCGTCGTCGACCCCGTCTACGGCTCGCAGCTCGTAACCCAGCTCGTCAGCAAGGTCCTCCAGGACGGCAAGAAGCAGGTCGCTCAGCGCATCGTCTACTCCGCGCTCGAGGGCTGCCGCGAGAAGACCGGCACCGACCCCGTGGTCACGCTCAAGCGCGCCATGGACAATGTGAAGCCGGCCATCGAGGTCAAGTCCCGCCGCGTCGGTGGCGCGACCTACCAGGTCCCGATCGAGGTCAAGGGCACGCGTGGCACCACGCTCGCGCTGCGCTGGCTCGTCGGTTACGCCCAGGACCGTCGTGAGAAGACGATGGCCGAGCGCCTCATGAACGAGATCCTCGACGCGAGCAACGGCCTCGGCGCCGCTGTGAAGAAGCGTGAGGACACCCACAAGATGGCCGAGTCCAACAAGGCCTTCGCGCACTACCGCTGGTGACGTACGGCGGGGTGTCTGCCGCACAATGTGGATACCCCGCCCATCCAGACCGAAGACAATCTCTTTAAGGAACGCTGAAGACAGTGGCCGTCGACATCACCACGGACCTCAATGTGGTCCGCAACATCGGCATCATGGCGCACATCGATGCTGGTAAGACCACCACCACCGAGCGCATCCTGTTCTACACCGGTATCTCCTACAAGATCGGTGAGGTCCACGACGGCGCTGCCACGATGGACTGGATGGAGCAGGAGCAGGAGCGCGGCATCACCATCACGTCCGCCGCGACGACCTGCTGGTGGAAGGACCACCAGATCAACATCATCGACACCCCCGGGCACGTCGACTTCACCGTTGAGGTCGAGCGCTCGCTGCGCGTCCTCGACGGCGCCGTCGCCGTCTTCGACGGTGTCGCCGGTGTCGAGCCGCAGTCGCAGACCGTGTGGCGTCAGGCGAACAAGTACGCCGTCCCGCGGATGTGCTTCGTCAACAAGCTCGACCGCACCGGTGCCGACTTCTACATGGTCGTCGACTCCATCGTCGACAAGCTGCACGCCACCCCGCTGGTGCTGCAGCTGCCGATCGGTGCCGAGTCCGACTTCATCGGTGTCGTCGACCTGGTCGAGATGCACGCCAAGGTCTGGCGCGGCGAGACCGAGATGGGCGAGGACTACGTGATCGAGGAGATCCCGGCCGACCTCGCCGACAAGGCCGCGGAATACCGCGAGAAGCTGGTCGAGACCCTCGCCGAGGCCGACGACGACATCATGGAGGTCTACCTCGAGGAGGGCGACGTCTTCGACGTGCCCACCCTGAAGGCCGCCATCCGTCGCGCGACCCTGGCCGACAAGCTCAACCCGATCCTTACCGGCACCGCGTTCAAGAACAAGGGCGTCCAGCCCCTGCTCGACGCTGTCGTCGACTACCTGCCCTCGCCCCTCGATGTCGAGTCGATCATCGGCCACGACGTCAAGGACGAGGAGATCGAGGTCACTCGCAAGCCTTCTGACACCGAGCCGTTCTCCGGCCTGGTCTTCAAGATCGCCTCCGACCCGCACCTGGGCAAGCTGTTCTACCTGCGCGTCTACTCCGGCAAGGTCGAGGCGGGTGCGACCGTGGTCAACCCGATCAACGGCCGCAAGGAGCGCATCGGCAAGATCTACCAGATGCACGCGAACAAGCGTGAGGAGATCAACTCGGTCGGCGCCGGCCAGATCGTCGCGGTCATGGGTCTGAAGGAGTCGAAGACGGGTCACACCCTCTGCGACCCGACCCACCCGGTGGTCCTCGAGTCGATGAGCTTCCCGGCCCCGGTGATCGAGGTCGCCATCGAGCCGAAGACCAAGAGTGACCAGCAGAAGCTCGGAACCGCGATCCAGCGTCTCACCGAGGAGGACCCGACCTTCACGGTCAAGTCCGACGAGCAGACCGGCCAGACGATCATCGCCGGTATGGGCGAGCTCCACCTGGAGGTCTTCGTCGACCGGATGAAGCGCGAGTTCAAGGTCGAGGCCACCGTCGGCAAGCCGCAGGTCGCCTACCGCGAGACGCTTCGCAAGAAGGTCCAGAACCACAGCTACACCCACAAGAAGCAGACCGGTGGTTCGGGTCAGTTCGCGAAGGTCGTCATCTCCGTCGAGCCCAACATCGACGAGGAGACCGGTCTCGGTGCGGGCTACGAGTTCGCCAACAACGTCACCGGTGGTCGCGTGCCGAAGGAGTACATCCCTTCGGTCGACCAGGGTGCTCAGGACGCCATGGAGTTCGGCATCCTCGCCGGCTTCCCCATGGTCGATGTGAAGGTTTCGCTCGAGGACGGCGCCTACCACGACGTCGACTCCTCCGAGCTCGCCTTCAAGATCGCGGGCAACCAGGCCTTCAAGGAGGCCGCGCGGATGGCGAAGGCCGTTCTGCTGGAGCCGATGTTCGCGGTAGAGGTGACGACCCCCGACACCTACCTCGGCACGGTCATCGGCGACATCAACTCCCGCCGCGGCCAGGTGTCTTCGCAGGAGGAGCGCCACGGCGACATGGTCGTCCAGGCTCTCGTCCCGCTCTCAGAGATGTTCGGGTACGTCGGTGACCTGCGGTCCAAGACCAGCGGTCAGGCGTCGTACTCGATGGAGTTCGACTCGTACGCCGAGGTTCCCACGAACGTCGCCGACGAGATCATCAAGAAGGCCCGTGGCGAGTGACCTTCGGGTCGCCCGTCCAGGGACTTCGGCAGCAACACATTTCAGTACGAGTCAGTAAGAAAATCACACCAGGAGGAGCCCACAGTGGCTAAGGCGAAGTTCGAGCGGACGAAGCCGCACGTCAACATCGGCACCATCGGTCACATCGACCACGGTAAGACCACCCTTACCGCGGCGATCTCGAAGGTGCTGCACGCGAAGTACCCGGACCTGAACCCGGAGTTCGCGTTCGAGGACATCGACAAGGCCCCCGAGGAGCGCCAGCGCGGGATCACGATCTCGATCGCGCACATCGAGTACCAGACCGAGTCGCGTCACTACGCTCACGTCGACTGCCCGGGTCACGCGGACTACATCAAGAACATGATCACCGGTGCCGCGCAGATGGACGGCGCGATCCTCGTGGTCGCCGCCACCGACGGCCCGATGCCGCAGACCAAGGAGCACGTGCTCCTGGCCCGCCAGGTCGGCGTGCCGTCGATCGTCGTCGCGCTCAACAAGTGCGACATGGTCGACGACGAGGAGCTCATCGAGCTCGTCGAGATGGAGGTGCGCGAGCTCCTCAGCGAGTACGAGTTCCCGGGTGACGACATCCCGGTCGTGCGCGTTGCCGCCTACCCCGCCCTGCAGGGCGAGGAGAAGTGGATGGACTCCGTCGCCGAGCTCATGCAGGCCGTCGACGACTACATCCCGACCCCGGCTCGTGAGACCGAGAAGCCGTTCCTGATGCCCGTTGAGGACGTCTTCACGATCACCGGTCGTGGCACCGTCATCACCGGTCGTATCGAGCGCGGCATCGTCAAGGTCGGCGAGGAGGTCGAGATCGTCGGCATCCGCGAGGGTTCGCAGAAGACCACCGTCACCGGTGTCGAGATGTTCCGCAAGCTGCTCGACGAGGGCCAGGCCGGTGAGAACGTCGGTCTGCTCCTCCGTGGCACCAAGCGCGAGGACGTCGAGCGCGGCATGGTTGTCATCAAGCCGGGCACCACGACCCCCCACACCAACTTCGAGGGCTCTGTCTATATCCTCTCGAAGGAGGAGGGTGGCCGTCACACCCCGTTCTTCAACAACTACCGTCCGCAGTTCTACTTCCGGACCACGGACGTGACCGGCGTTGTGACCCTCCCCGAGGGCACCGAGATGGTCATGCCGGGTGACAACACCGAGATGTCGGTCGAGCTCATCCAGCCCATCGCGATGGACGAGGGTCTGAAGTTCGCTATCCGTGAGGGCGGTCGCACCGTCGGCGCGGGCCGCGTCACCAAGATCACGAAGTGATCGTCTGATCCAACGTGGAAGGTCCCCGGAGCCGCAAGGCGAAGGGGGCCTTTCGCGTTGGACCAGATGCTCCTTGCTGCTTAAGTAAGCGCTGACTCGGCGCAAACGGACCGGAGCGAAGCGAGGACCGGATTGCGCCGCGTCGGCGCGCCACGAGACCAAGGTAAGAAAGTGACTGACCCGATCCGCCCAGCAAGACCCCACCAGAAGCTGCTAGAAGACGGCCGCACGGTAAGAGAGGTCCTCACCTACACCCGGCGAGGCAGCCGCCTGGACGCCAAGCAGCAGAAGGCCTGGGACGCGTACGCCGAGGAGTGGGTGATCCCGGACGAGGCAGTCGACGAGCCAGGCTTCTCCCTGGAGAGCTGGTTCGGTCGCAAGGCTCCTCTGATCGTCGACATCGGCGGAGGCGTGGGGGAGGCCACGGCCGTGCTCGCGGCGGCACGCCCGGCGTACGACATCTTGGCGCTGGAGGTGTGGCGGCCCGGCGTCGCGGAGAGCCTCGCCCGGGTGGGCGCGGCGGGTGCGACGAACGTGCGGTTCTGCAGCGTCGATGCGCTCTGGACGCTCGAGAACCTCCTCACCCCGGGGTCGGTCAGCGAGATCTGGACGTTCTTCCCCGACCCGTGGCACAAGACCCGCCACCACAAGCGGCGCCTGGTGACGCCCACCAACGCGCGGATGATCGCGGAGCGGCTCGCGCCCGGCGGGATCTGGAGGCTGGCGACCGACTGGGTCGAGTACGCCGAGCAGATGGTCGAGGTCCTCGACGCCGAGCCGCTGCTGAGCGGCGGTGCCGTCGAGCGTTGGGACGAGCGCCCGGTGACCAAGTTCGAGCGCAAGGGACTGGCCAAGGACCGGGTCATCACCGACCTGCTCTACCGACGTTGATCCGAACTACCCGTGTCGTGACTGATCTGTAGGCGCGGAACCGCCAAGATCGGCGGCATGAAGTTGTACGCCGACAGGCCCCCGCGCTTCGCCGCCCAGTTGTTCGCCGATCTGCTGACGGTGGCGTGGATCGTCGGCTGGATCCTCATCGGCAGGTTCGTCCACGAGATGATCTCGGCGCTCGCCGTCCCCGGAGAGAAGATGGACGACGCCGGCACCTCGCTCTCGGCGAAGCTGCTCGAGGCGGCGGGGAAGGTCGATGGCCTGCCGCTGGTCAAGGACGGCATCGCGGTCCCGTTCGAAGGCGCCGCGAAGGCCGCCGACCAGCTCCGCGCGGCGGGGGAGGCCCAGGTCGAGGCCGTCTCCACCATCGCGATCTGGCTGGCCGTCGGGGTCGCGGTCGTCCCGGTGCTGATGTGGCTGATGGTCTACGTGCCGCTGCGGTGGCGGTTCATCCGCAACGCCACCTCGACCCAGCGGTTCCTGGAGGCCGGCACCGCGGCCGATCTGGTGGCGCTGCGGGCGATGGCGACCCAGCCACTGCACAAGCTGGTCAAGATCAGCGACGACCCGGTCAGGGCCTGGCGTGACCGTGACGCCGACGTGGTGGCGAGGCTGGCTGAGCTGGAGCTGAGGTCGGTCGGGCTGAGCGGGAAGCGGCTGAAGCAGGCGACGAAGGGGTAGTCCGGGAGCGAACTGCCTATTACTCGCCAGTATTCGGGCAATTCGCTCCCGGACTACCCCGCGTCCCGGCATCCACTACACGCGCTCGACTACCTCCAGCTGACCCCGGTCCGCTGAGAGTGGGCTGATCAGGAGCGCGCGGTGAGGCGGGTCCGGAGCTCACCGTCCCGGGCCAGCCTCGCCGCGTCACGATCACGTCGGGTGGCGAGCACGGCGGCCAGGTAGGCCTCGGGCGGTGTGCCCGGAGGCGGGCCAGGGGCGACGTACGTCTGCATGTGGGTGGCGAGACGCTCGGCGAGAGCATGGCGGCGGACCGGGTCGGTGTAGGTGCCGACCTCGCCGGAGAGGAACCGCCGCACCGCCAGGCTGAGGCCGACGGGGATGGTGGCGACATCTGCCCGGGAGGCCCAGGCGGCGAGCCCTGGGGGCATCTGGATCGATGCCGGCGGACGGAGCGGCACCCGTACGCGGATGACGTACGTCCCGGCCGCGATGTCGCCGAGCCGCTTGCCGCGCGGGTGGATCATCGCGGTCAGGAAGGCGACGGCGCCGCTGGTGGCGTAGATCTCGACGACGCCGATCAGGGCGCGCACGAACGCGTGGTGGAAGCTGATCGCCCCGCCGTCGTCACGCACCGCGCGCAGGCCGAGCGCGAGCTTGCCGAGCGAGCGGCCGTGGGTGAGCGTCTCGAGGACGGTGGGGAAGACCACCAGGACCGAGGCGGTGGCCGCGATGTAGGCGGCCCAGCCCAAGGCCTCGTCGGTCGCGGGAGCGGCGGTCATGAAGACGAACAGCGTCACGATCAGCAGTGCCATCACCACGACCACATCGATGAGGCCCGACAGCAGCCGCATCCCCAGGCCGGCGGCCGGCAGGTCGAGGGCGACCGCATCCCCGGTGATCAGGTCGTCGTCGGTGAGCAGCTCCCGCTCTTGCGATTGCGGCGCGGAGGTCATGGCCGTCAGCGTACGCTGCGGGCGTGGATCTCGATGCGTATCTGGCCGCTACCGCCGCCGACCGGACCAGGCTCGAGCAGCTGCTGGCCGAGCGTCGGCTGAGCGGGGCGCAGGCCGACGAGCTGGTCGAGCTCTATCAGCGGGTGAGCACCCAGCTCTCGGTCGTACGCAGCAACGCCCCCGACCCCACGGTCGTCCAGCATCTCTCGGTCCTGCTGGCCGCTGCCCGCAACCGCACCACCGGCACCCGGACGAGCACCTGGTCGGGGTTCCTGCGGTTCTTCACCCACCGGTTCCCGGCCGCGCTCTACCGGCTGCGCTGGTGGTGGCTGGGGATGATGGCAGCCAACGTGGTGGTCACCGCGGTCATGATCTGGTGGCTGTTGCGCCACCCGGAGGTCGAGCAGTCGTTGCTCGGACCGGAGCAGGTCAAGCAGCTGGTCGAGCACGACATCGAGGGCTACTACAGCGAGCACGCGGCATCGTCGTTCGCCACCCAGGTCTGGGTCAACAACGTCTGGGTCTCGTTCATCTGCATCGCGCTGGGTGTGCTCGGGCTGCCGGTGATCTACTCGATGTTCCAGAACATCTCCAACCTGGCGATCCTCGGCACCCTGATGCACCGCCACGACCGCGGCGGCCTCTTCTGGGGCCTGATCCTTCCCCACGGGCTGCTCGAGCTGACCGCCGTCTTCGTCGCCGGCGGCGTCGGCCTGCGGATCTTCTGGTCCTGGATCGACCCCGGCTCGCTGACCCGTGGGCAGTCGATGGCCCGTGAGGGCCGCACCGCCGCCGGCATCGCCCTCGGCCTCATCGTCGTGCTCCTGATCTCCGGCATCATCGAAGCCTTCGTCACCCCCTCGCCCCTCCCCACCTGGGCCCGCGTCGGCATCGGCGTCCTCGCCGAGCTCGCCTTCTTCGCGTACGTCTTCATCGTCGGCCGCGCCGCCGCCTCCCAAGGCGAGACCGGCGACATCGACGACCGCCTGCTCGAGGACCGCGTCGCCACTCAGGCCTAGGTACGCTGGGATTCGTGAGAATCCCAGCCTCGGAGGAGGACGATCCGGCCGTTGTGGTGGATGCATGGGACGGCCCAGTCACGTTCAGGATCAGGGCGAGCGGCCTCAACAGACCGCTGGCGGTACCCGAACGGCTATGGCGCGTAGAGCCGACCTCTACAACTGCTGTGGTGACGTTGCCGAGTCACGTGTTCTGGTCTCCAGCAGGAGCCAGGTTCGATCTCTCCGACCACCGCGCTCGTCGGCTGGTCTATTCAACGGTCATGCTTGAGGGGCGTCCAGAGGACGTCGTCGATTACATTGACGGTGGGCTCCTGAACGAGATGTGGGATGACGAGCTCTGGCCGAGGGGCATCGGTAACCTATGGCAGCCGGCGGTAGACGCCTTTCGGGAGACGAACGCCCAGAGACGACCGGTGCTTTGAGGCATTTCGGCCGTGCTTAGCGAGGGCAGGGAATCAGAGCGTCGTCGTCTACCTCGTCCCCGACCTCCACGCAGCAGTCGCTGACCGGTTCGACCTCCGCCTGCTCGACTGATCAGAGCTGACCGGTGGCCTTGAGCTGCAGGTAGTGGTCGGCGAGGGCTGGGGGGAGGGACTCGGCGTCGGCGTCGACGATGTCGACGCCGAGGGTGCGGAGCATGGCGGCGGTGTGGTCGCGGCGGCGGAGGGTCTGCTCGGCGGCGGCCGCGGCGTAGACGTCCTCGAGGGTGTCGCGGGAGGCGGCGGTCGCCTCGAGCTCGGGGTCGCGGACGGAGGCGATGACGACGCGGTGGTGCTGAGTCAGGACCGGGAGTACGGGGAGGAGCGACTCCTCGATCGCGTGCGGGTCGAGGGGCGTCAGCAGGACGACGAGCGCGCGGTGGCGGCCGAGGCCGGCGACCGCGCCGGCGAGGTTGGACCAGTCGGCCTCGGCGATGACCGGCTCGAGGTCGGCCATCGCCTCCTGCAGCCGCTGGGTGACGTCGCGCTGGCCGGCGAGGCGGACGCGGGAGCGTACGCGCAGGTCGCCGGCGATGAAGTCGATCCGATCGCCGGCCCGGGAGGCGATGGCGGCGAGCAGCAGCCCGGCATCCATCGCGGAGTCGAGCCGCGGCACCCCGCCGCCGGCGCCCTCGATCCGGCCGGCCGAGGTGCGGGAGGTGTCGAGCACCAGCACCACGCGACGGTCCCGCTCCGGCTGCCAGGTGCGGACCACGACGGTGCGGGAGCGGGCGGTGGTGCGCCAGTCGATGGAGCGTACGTCGTCACCGCGGACGTACTCCCGCAGCGAGTCGAACTCCGTCCCCTGCCCGCGCACCCGGACCGCGGCCCGGCCGTCGAGCTCGCGCAGGCGCTGAAGCCGCGACGGCAGGTGTTTGCGCGACTCGAAGGCGGGCAGCACCCGCACCGAGCCCTCCACCGGGATCGTGCGCTGCCGGGCACCCAGACCCAGGGGCCCGTACGCCCTCACCGTCACGCCCGACGCCCGCAGATCTCCGCGGCGCCGCGGCCGCAGCGGCGTACGCAGCCGGGTGCTGTCGCCGCGACCGAGCCGGATCCGATGCCGATTCTGAGCGGCGCCGGCAGTCGGCTGCCAGGCATCACGCACCAGCGCCCGGAAGTGGCGAGTGGGGGAGCGGACGACCAGCTCCGACGTCGTCGACTCGCCCAACCGGATCCCGCCCAAGGGCACCCGGCGGATCTCCAGGGTCGCCGGCTTGGGCGCCAGGAACATGTCGAGGAGCGCCAGCACCACCACGAGCAGGATCCAGACTGCCGCCGTGCCGGCGCTCGGCCGCAGCACCACCGGCACGATGCCGGCCAGCATCAGCAGCGGGACCCGCCAGGTGATGGTCATCGGGGGACGGGGACGGCGCCGATGGCGGAGGAGAGGACCTGGGAGACCTGGACGCCCTCGAGCTCGGCCTCGGGGCGCAGTGCCAGGCGGTGGGCGAGGGTGGCGTGGGCGAGCGACTTCACGTCGTCGGGGGTCACGAAGTCGCGGCCTGCGAGCCAGGCCCAGGCGCGCGCGGAGCGGAGCAGGGCGGTGGCGCCTCGCGGCGACACCCCGGCCGAGAGCGACGGGGACTCGCGGGTCGCCCGGGCGATGTCGACGATGTAGCCGGTGACCTCGGGGGACACCTGGACGGAGCCGACGTGCTGCCGGGCGGCCTCGATGTCGGCGCCGGACGCCACGGCGGTGACGCCGGCACCGGCGACGTCGCGCGGGTCGAAGCCGGACGCGTGCCGGTTGAGGATCTGCACCTCGTCGGAGCGCGAGGGCACCGGCAGGACGACCTTCAGCAGGAACCGGTCCAGCTGGGCCTCGGGAAGCGGGTAGACACCCTCGTACTCGATCGGGTTCTGGGTCGCGGCCACCAGGAACGGGCGCGGCAGCGCGCGGGTGACCCCGTCGACCGAGACCTGGCCCTCCTCCATCGCCTCGAGCAGCGCCGACTGTGTCTTCGGCGGGGTTCGGTTGATCTCGTCGGCCAGGAGCAGGTTGGTGAAGACCGGCCCCTCCCGGAAGGTGAGCTCGCCGTGGGACGACTCCACCACCATCGACCCGGTGATGTCGCCAGGCATCAGGTCGGGGGTGAACTGCACCCGGCGGGTCTCCACCGAGAGTGCCGCCGACAGCGACCGCACCAGCAGGGTCTTGGCGGTGCCGGGTACGCCCTCCATGAGCACGTGGCCGCCACAGACCAGCGCGACCAGCAGCCCGGAGACCGCGGCATCCTGCCCGACGACCGCCTTGGCGACCTCGGCCCGGACCGCGGTGAGTCGCTCGCGCGCGCCGTCGGGCGAGACGTTGGCGATGGTCTCGGATTGGGTCATGGGTGTCGTACCTCTTCCTCAAGGGCAGCCAGCGCGTTGGCCAGCGTGATCAGGTCTTGGTCGTTCTCGATCGGAGCATCGGTGAGCAGCGCGGTGACCTCGAGATCGGGTCGCTCGGTGCGCTGGACGACGGCGCGGATCACGGCCTCCGGAGTGGCATCGCGCCCCAGCCGCAACCGCCCGGCGAGGCGGGTGCGGGCAGCCTGCCGCAGGGTCGTCGCGGCGTGCGTGCGGTCGCCGGAGCGGCGGTAGAGCCGGCCCAGGCTGCGGGTCGTCTCCCCGGCACGGACGTGGACCGGCAGCGGCTCGACCGCCAGCGGACCCAGCCGCCGCCCGCGAGCGATGGCGAAGGCGACGACCGCGAGCAGCAGGAGCCACAGGGCCGGCTTGATCCAGCGCGGCAGCAACGAGCTGGGGGAGTGGGCCTCGTCGGGCGCGAGGTCGTCGAAGGAGGGGACGTACCAGACCAGGTGATCGCTTCGGCCCAGCAGCCGCAGCGCCACCGCCGCGTTGTCGGCCCGCAGGATCTGGTCGTTGGTCAGCACCTGCGGCGCACCCCAGACGGTGAGGCCCTCCGCGGGCGCGAGCACCGCGCCGCCCTCGTGCGCGAAGCAGGAGCCGGCGTCGTACGCGGTGACCGCATCGGCCTGGATGCTGAGCCCTTCCCAGCGCTGGTCGTCGCAGCCCGCCTCGACCTTCTCGGGCGTCTGGGCGACCGCGTAGGGGATGCCGAGCATCGCCGACACGTAGGGGGCGGGCTCGGCCAGGATCAGGTCGTCGGCGTCGCCGGTGCGCTCACGCAGCCGGGTGGCGGTGTCCTCGCCGAGCGCGTCGGTGCCGGTCACGAAGACCGTCGTGTCCCGCCCGATCTCGGTGCTCTCCAGGCGCTTCGACGATCGGACGATCTCGACCTCGACCCCGTGGTCCTCGAGCACCTGGACCAGGGCCCGGGTGCCGTCGGGGTCGGGGCTCTCGGGGTCGTAGGCGGCAAACGATTCGCCGCCCTTCGGCGTCGCGACGTACGCCAGCACGACCGCGATCATGAAGGCCAGCGCGACGATCAGTAACGGCCGGTTCCGTCGGAACCAGCCCAGCGGTCCGGCGGTCGAGTCCGCGCTGCTCGTCGGGGCCGGGGTCTGCGTGGTCATCGCGCCACCGCCAGCTCCTGCTCGAGAGCGAGTACACCCTCGGCCTGCTCACGCGTGGCGGGGTGGTCGCCGTAGAGGACCTCGTTGAACAGCTCCGCGGCCCGTCCGGCACGGCCCTCGAGCGACATCTCCCGCTCCAGGCTCGCCGCGACCTCGGCGGCGGTCAGCCCGGGGTCCTCGGCGAGCCGGCCGCGCTCGACCTGTCGCCTGGCCAGGGCTCGGAATCCGTCGACCACCGCGGCGCCATGATCCCCCGAGGCGTACGCAGCCTCGGCCCTCGCCCGGAGCGCGGCCGCCGAGAGCGACTCGTCGGTGAGGACGTCCCCGTTGCGGTCGCGGGCGACCCGGGGACTGCGCCGGGCCCGCGAGACCAGCAGACCGATCCCGACCAAGAGCGCCGCGAAGACGACCATCGCGGCGACGGTCTGGGCCCAGGGCACGTCGCCGACCGACGGCAGGCCGTCGGACAGGGTGCGCTCGATCCAGCGCAGGATCCGCTCGATGAGGTCGAGGTCGTGGTATTCCGGTCCGGCCAGCTCGCGCCGGAGCCAGGAGCGACTCTCCTCGGACGTCGGGGTCAGAGGAGGAGTCGGTTGGAGGAGGATCATCTGCTCAGCAGCCCGGCCTGCTCCATCAGCTCGACCTCGTAGGACTCCTTGCGGATCCGCTGGTCGAGATACTGCAGGTTGGTCACCGCGCCGCTGAACGGCGCCACGATCGCAGCGGAGACCACGGTCGAGACGGCGCTGCCGGCGATGGTCGCGAGGAAGTAGAGATCGGGCTGCACGATGCCCACGATGCTGGCGACCAGGCTGATCGGGAAGGCGACGACCTGGGACGCGAACCCGACGATGATGGCGGCCAGCAGCCAGATCCCGAAGAGCCGCCAGAACTGTCTCGCCGACAGCTGCCAGGCCCGCTTGATGGCGCCGAAGACCCCGGTGCTCTCCAGCATCAGCGCGGGCACCGCGAGCAGATAGAGCCGCACCGTCAGGAAGAGGGTGGCCACGATCAGCAGCAGGAACATCAGGATGCCGACCAGGATGGCCGGGACGGGACTGTCGACGACGATCGCGAGGACCACCACGGGAGTGGCTGCGACCGCCAGGACCAGGGTGAAGACCACCCCGCTCAGCAGCGCCAGCCCGATCAGCCGCCAGCGGTTGCCATGGGTCGCCGCCCACGCCTGCGCGAGGGTGAGCTTGCGGCCGATCGCGGCGGCGTGGGCGACATGGGAGATCATCCCCGCCACCAGGATCGCGCCGATCCCCTGCAGGATCGAGCCGAGGAAGAGGGAGCCGAAGGCGATCAGCATGCCGATGATCTCGGAGCCGCCGGGCGCGTAGTCAGGGTCCTCGAGGCCGGCCCCGAGCCCTTCCAGGGTGTCGCCGGTGAACGTCATCGCCGCGGTCACGCCCAGCGGGATGGCCATCGCGACCGCCGCCACGAGGACCGAGGCGCCGACCGTCGCCCCCGGGTTGAAGCGTACGAGCCGGAAGGCGCCGTCGAGCATGTCGCCGAGGCCCAGAGGACGCAGCGGGATCGCTCCCGGCTTGTGGGCCGGTGGCAGCGGCTGGGCCCATGCCGGTGGCGCCGGTCGGGGCGGCACCGGGTAGCCCGGCGGGGGCGGGGCCGACGGGTTCGTCGCGCCCTGTTGAGGTTGCTCACCCGGTGGGGGTGGCCACACTCCTGACATCTGGATGCTCCTCGTCGCGACGACCGGCGAACTCGCTCGGTTGGGGGCATCCTCTCAGAGCAACCCAGGCGACATCGTTGATTTGGAGCCACCTGCGTACGCGTGACAAGATTCTCTGGTTGCTCCAGTGAACTGTTCGCTGGGGTGTGCACACCTTGACTACTGAATCGCGTCACCTGAGCAGGCTGATCAGCCTGTCCGGATGTGGTCTGTGGTCGTCGTGTGCCCATCCCGAAGGCGTGGTTCCAGTGAAGCTGATGGTGAAAGTCTCGTCGAGAAGTCGGCGTTCGCTTGTGAAAAATAAGCGACACGCCCGACCTCGGGGGTCGGAGCCAGAGGTGAGCAACCGGGCCGACTCAGCCGGAGGAAGCCTGTAGCACGCGGCACGCTGACCAAGAAGGACGAGAGAGACAGATGGCGGGACAGAAGATCCGCATCAGGCTCAAGGCCTATGACCACGAGGTGATCGACACCTCGGCGCGAAAGATCGTGGACACGGTCACCCGTACGGGTGCCAAGGTCGCCGGCCCGGTGCCGCTGCCGACCGAGAAGAACGTGTACTGCGTCATCCGCTCGCCCCACAAGTACAAGGACTCGCGCGAGCACTTCGAGATGCGCACCCACAAGCGCCTCATCGACATCATCGACCCGACCCCGAAGACTGTTGACTCCCTCATGCGGCTCGATCTGCCTGCTGGTGTCGACATCGAGATCAAGCTCTGAGGTTGACGACATGACGATCGAACGCAACGTGAAGGGTCTCCTGGGCACCAAGCTCGGCATGACCCAGCTGTGGGACGAGAACAACGTCGTCGTCCCCGTGACCGTCATCGCGGCGAACACCAACGTCGTGACCCAGGTCCGCACCCCCGAGGCCGACGGCTACAACGCCGTGCAGATCGGCTACGGCGAGATCGACGGCCGCAAGGTGAACAAGCCGGGCGCCGGCCAGTTCGAGAAGGCCGGCACCACACCGCGCCGCCACCTGGCCGAGATCCGCACCGCCGACGCCGCGTCGTACGCCGCCGGCCAGGAGCTCCCCGTCGACACCTTCGCCATCGGCGAGGAGATCGACGTGACGGGCACCTCGAAGGGCAAGGGTTTCGCTGGTGTCATGAAGCGTCACGGCTTCCACGGCGTCGGTGCCTCCCACGGTGCCCACCGCAACCACCGCAAGCCGGGATCGATCGGCGCCTGCGCCACCCCGGGTCGCGTCTTCAAGGGCGTCCGCATGGCCGGTCACATGGGTACTGACACCGTCACCACCCAGAACCTGACCGTGCACGCCGTCGACACCGAGAAGGGCCTCATCCTGGTCAAGGGTGCCATTCCTGGCCCCAAGGGTGGCCTCGTGGTCCTCCGCTCGGCTGCTAAGAAGCTGGAGGCCTGATCATGGCTATCAAGACCGTCAAGGTCGACTTCCCGGCTGAGATCTTCGATGTTGAGGTCAACATCCCGCTGATCCACCAGGTCGTCGTCGCGCAGCGGGCCGCTGCGCGCCAGGGCACGCACTCCACCAAGACCCGCGGCGAGGTCCGCGGTGGTGGACGCAAGCCCTACAAGCAGAAGGGCACCGGTCGCGCCCGCCAGGGTTCGACCCGCGCGCCGCAGTTCGCCGGTGGTGGCGTCGTCCACGGCCCGCAGCCGCGTGACTACAGCCAGCGCACCCCCAAGAAGATGAAGGCTGCCGCCCTGCGCGGTGCCCTCTCCGACCGGGCCCGTGCCGGCCAGATCCACGTGGCCGAGTTCGCCCTCGAGGCGCCCTCGACCAAGACCGCGCTGACCGCCCTCAAGGCGATCTCGGACGTCAAGCGTTACCTCGTCGTCCTGGACCGCTCCGAGTCCGTCGCCGCGCTGAGCCTGCGCAACGCCCCTGAGGTGCACCTGCTCTGGGCCGACCAGCTCAACACCTACGACGTCCTCGTCTCCGACGACGTTGTCTTCTCCAAGCCGGCCTTCGAGGGGTTCATCTCGGGCAAGCCGGTCGTCGCCGCCAAGGAGACCGTCACCATCGGTGAGGTCGAGAAGGACGCGATCAAGGAGGCTGCCGTCGAGCCCGCCAAGGAGATCGACCTCCCCGAGGGCGCTGTCGCGCCGCTCGAGGACGGCTCGGCCCCCGAGGGCTTCGACATCAAGGGCAACGTCAAGGGCAAGGACAAGAAGTTCCACGCCCCGGGCGGCCGTTGGTACGAGTCCACCAAGGCGGAGTTCTACTTCAAGTCCGCCGAGGACGCTATCGCGGCTGGTTTCGTTGAGGCCGGCAAGAAGAAGGAGGCCGACAAGTGAGCACGCTGCACTACGACCCCCGCGACATCCTGATCGCGCCGGTGGTCTCCGAGAAGAGCTACGGCCTCCTCGACCAGAACAAGTACACCTTCATCGTTCGCCCCGACGCGAACAAGACCGAGATCAAGATCGCGGTCGAGAAGGTGTTCGACGTCAAGGTGACCTCGGTCAACACGATCAACCGCAAGGGCAAGGCCCGTCGTACGCGTTACGGCCTGGGCAAGCGCCCCGACACCAAGCGCGCGATCGTCTCCCTGGCCGTGGGCGACCGCATCGACATCTTCGGCGCGTGAGAAGGACTGACTGAACATGGCTATTCGTAAGTACAAGCCGACCACCCCGGGCCGTCGTGGCTCGTCGGTGGCCGACTTCGCCGAGATCACTCGGACCACGCCGGAGAAGTCGCTGACCAAGCCCCTTCCCAAGAAGGGCGGCCGCAACAACCAGGGTCGCATCACGACCCGTCACATCGGTGGCGGTCACAAGCGTGCGTACCGGATCATCGACTTCCGTCGCTACGACAAGGACGGCGTGCCGGCCAAGGTCGCTCACATCGAGTACGACCCGAACCGCACCGCCCGTATCGCCCTGCTGCACTACTTCGACGGCGAGAAGCGCTACATCCTCGCGCCCGTCGGCGTCAGCCAGGGCACCGTCGTCGAGTCCGGCCCGACCGCCGACATCAAGCCCGGCAACAACCTCCCGCTGCGCAACATCCCGGTTGGTACCACCATCCACAATGTTGAGCTGCGTCCTGGTGGCGGCGCGAAGATCGCCCGCTCCGCCGGTATGAGCGCCCAGCTGGTCGCTCGTGAGGGCTCCAAGGCAACGCTTCGCATGCCTTCGGGTGAGATGCGCTTCGTCGACGTGCGCTGCCGCGCCACCGTCGGCCAGGTCGGCAACGCCGAGCAGTCCAACATCAACTGGGGTAAGGCCGGCCGCATGCGGTGGAAGGGCGTTCGCCCGACCGTCCGCGGTGTCGTCATGAACCCGGTCGACCACCCGCACGGTGGTGGTGAGGGTAAGACCTCTGGTGGCCGTCACCCGGTCAGCCCCTGGGGTAAGCCCGAGGGCCGTACGCGTAAGCGCAAGGCCTCTGACTCGCAGATCATCCGCCGCCGTAAGAGCGGGAAGGGTAGGAAGTAAGCAATGCCTCGCAGCCTGAAGAAGGGCCCCTTCATCGACGACCACCTTCAGAAGAAGGTGGACGCCGAGAACGAGAAGGGCACCCACAACGTGATCAAGACCTGGTCGCGCCGCTCGATGATCGTGCCCGAGATGATCGGTCACACCATCGCGGTGCACGACGGTCGCAAGCACGTCCCGGTCTTCGTGTCCGACTCGATGGTCGGTCACAAGCTGGGCGAGTTCGCCCCGACCCGCACGTTCAAGGGTCACATCAAGGACGACCGGAAGGGACGCCGTCGATGACCACCACCGAACGGCAGCGCATCAGCGCCCGCCGCGACTCCCTGCTCGGCGACCAGCCGGGTGCCTTCGCGAGTGCCCGCTTCGTGCGGATCACCCCGCTGAAGGCACGCCGCGTCGTCGACCTGGTTCGCGGTCTGCCCGTCGACGAGGCTCTGTCCCTGCTGCAGTTCGCGCCGCAGGCAGCCTCCGAGACTGTTTACAAGGTTCTCGAGAGCGCCATCGCCAACGCGGTGTCGACCGAGGGTCTGGACCGTGACGACCTCGTCGTCTCGGTCGCCATGGTCGACGAAGGTCCGACCATGAAGCGCTGGCGCCCCCGCGCCCAGGGTCGTGCGACCCGCATCAACAAGCGGACCTCGCACATCACCCTGGTCGTGCAGCCGGCCGACGTCGTCGAGAAGGGCGGTAAGAAGTAATGGGTCAGAAGATCAACCCGAACGGCTTCCGCCTGGGCATCTCGACCGACCACAAGTCGCGTTGGTACGCCGACAAGCAGTACAAGGAGTACGTCGGCGAGGACGTCAAGATCCGCAAGCTGCTCAGCAAGGGCATGGAGCGGGCCGGCATCGCCAAGGTCGAGATCGAGCGCACCCGTGACCGCGTCCGTGTGGACATCCACACCGCGCGTCCCGGCATCGTCATCGGTCGCCGCGGCGCCGAGGCCGACCGCCTCCGCACCGAGCTGGAGAAGCTCACCGGCAAGCAGGTTCAGCTGAACATCCTCGAGGTCAAGAACCCCGAGGTCGACGCTCAGCTGGTCGCTCAGGGTGTCGCCGAGCAGCTCAGCGGTCGCGTGCAGTTCCGTCGCGCGATGCGCAAGGCCATGCAGACCACCATGCGCTCCGGTGCCAAGGGCATCCGGATCCAGTGCTCGGGTCGTCTGAACGGCGCCGAGATGTCGCGTACCGAGTTCTACCGCGAGGGCCGCGTTCCGCTGCACACGCTGCGTGCCGACATCGACTACGGCTTCTACGAGGCCCGCACGACCTTCGGCCGCATCGGCGTGAAGGTCTGGATCTACAAGGGCGAGGTCTCCGGCTCGCGCGCCGAGCGTCAGGCCGCCCAGGCCGCCCGCGCCGGCGTCCCGGGTCGCGGTGGCAACGACCGTCGCGGTGGCCGCGGCGACCGTCCGTCGCGTGGCTCCCGTGGTGACCGCCCGAACCGCGCTGACCGCGCGGCGAAGACTGAGGCGCCGGCTGCCGCTGAGGCTCCCGCCGCCGAGACCACGACCCAGGAGGGCTGATCCATGCTGATGCCCCGTCGAGTCAAGCACCGCAAGCAGCACCACCCGAAGCGCACTGGCGTTGCCAAGGGTGGCACGAAGCTGGCCTTCGGTGACTACGGCATCCAGGCGATCGAGGGTCACTACGTGACCAACCGCCAGATCGAGGCAGCGCGTATCGCGATGACTCGTCACATCAAGCGAGGCGGCAAGGTGTGGATCAACATCTACCCCGACGTCCCGCTGACCAAGAAGCCCGCCGAGACCCGCATGGGTTCCGGTAAGGGTTCGCCCGAGTGGTGGGTTGCCAACGTCAAGCCGGGCCGCGTCATGTTCGAGCTCTCCGGTGTCGACGAGACCACGGCCCGCGAGGCGATGCGCCGCGCGATCCACAAGCTGCCCATGAAGTGCCGTTTCATCACGCGAGAGGCTGGTGAGTTCTGATGGCTAACTCCCTGCAGGCGTTCGAGCTGGACGAGCTCACCGACGTCGACCTCGAGGCGAAGCTGCGCGAGGCGAAGGAGGAGCTGTTCAACCTCCGGTTCCAGGCGGCCACCGGCCAGCTGGAGAGCCACGGTCGGCTCCGCACCGTCAAGAAGGACATCGCCCGGATCTACACCGTGGTGCGTGAGCGCGAGCTCGGCATCCGCGTGGCCCCGGGCACCGAGACCACCGAGGAGGCCTGAGATGGCTGAGACCACCACTGAGGGCACCGAGCGCAACACGCGCAAGGTGCGCGAGGGCCTCGTCGTCAGCGACAAGATGGACAAGACCATCGTCGTCGAGGTCGAGGACCGCGTGAAGCACCCGCTCTACGGCAAGGTCATGCGCCGTAGCAGCAAGCTCAAGGCTCACGACGAGCAGAACACCGCCGGCATCGGCGACCGCGTCCTGGTCATGGAGACCCGGCCGCTGTCCGCCACCAAGCGGTGGCGCCTCGTCGAGGTCGTCGAGCGCGCCAAGTGATCCTCGTCTCCTAGGAGACGGATCCGGCCGGCTTCAAACGCCGCCAAATTGACCAAAGGGCGCAGGTCCAGCGACCATTGTTCGCTGGGCCTGTGCCCATCAAATCCCATTACGTTCGGCAAGGCTCACCCGCCCTGGAGCGGGGAGAGAACCAGCTCGACAAGGAGAAGTAATGATCCAGCAGGAGTCGCGACTCAAGGTCGCCGACAACACTGGTGCGAAGGAGATCCTTTGCATTCGTGTGCTCGGTGGTTCCGGTCGTCGCTACGCCGGCATCGGCGACACCATCGTCGCCACCGTCAAGGACGCTATCCCCGGTGGCAACGTGAAGAAGGGTGACGTCGTCAAGGCCGTCATCGTGCGCACCGTCAAGGAGCGCCGCCGTGCAGACGGCTCGTACATCCGCTTCGACGAGAACGCCGCCGTCATTCTCAAGAACGACGGCGAGCCGCGAGGCACCCGCATCTTCGGCCCGGTCGGCCGTGAGCTGCGCGACAAGAAGTTCATGAAGATCATCTCGCTCGCGCCGGAGGTGCTGTGATGGGTCGCTCGCACATCAAGAAGGGCGACACCGTCAAGGTGATCGCTGGTAAGGACAAGGGCGGCTCCGGCAAGGTGATCGCTGTCCTCACCCAGGAGGACCGTGTGATCGTCGAGGGCATCAACCTCGTCAAGAAGCACACCAAGGTCCAGGACCAGGGCGGTCGCGCCGGCACCACCGGCGGCATCGTGAACACCGAGGCCCCGATCCACGTTTCCAACGTCCAGCTGCTCGAGGGTGGCGAGCCGGTTCGCGTCGGCTACCGCCGTGAGACGGTCCAGAAGCGTCGCCCCGACGGGTCGACGTACGCCGCCGAGCGCAGCGTTCGCATCTCGCGCAAGACCGGTAAGGACATCTGATCATGACCGACACCGCTGTGGCCCCGCGCCTCAAGACGAAGTACCGCGAGGAGATCGCCCCGGCCCTGCAGGCCGAGTTCGAGATCCCGAATGTCATGCAGATCCCCGGTCTGACCAAGATCGTCGTCAACATGGGTGTGGGCGAGGCTGCTCGCGACTCCAAGCTGATCGAGGGCGCTGTCAACGACCTGACCGCGATCACCGGCCAGAAGCCGCTGATCAACAAGGCGAAGAAGTCCATCGCGCAGTTCAAGCTGCGTGAGGGCATGCCGATCGGTGCGCACGTCACGCTGCGCGGCGACCGCATGTGGGAGTTCCTCGACCGCCTGCTCTCGCTCGCTCTGCCCCGGATCAGGGACTTCCGTGGTCTCAACGGCAAGCAGTTCGACGGCAACGGCAACTACACCTTCGGTCTCACCGAGCAGGTCATGTTCCACGAGATCAACCAGGACAAGATCGACCGCTCGCGGGGCATGGACATCACCCTCGTGACGACTGCCACCAACGACGACCAGGGTCGCGCGCTGCTCAAGGCGCTCGGCTTCCCGTTCAAGGAGAACTGAGATGGCGAAGACCGCTCTCAAGGTGAAGGCCGCCCGCAAGCCGAAGTTTGCGGTCCGCGGTTACACCCGCTGCCAGCGCTGCGGCCGCCCGAAGGCTGTGTTCCGCAAGTTCGGCCTGTGCCGTATCTGCCTGCGCGAGATGGCCCACCGCGGCGAGCTGCCCGGCGTCACCAAGTCCTCCTGGTGAGCGATCACCGTTCCAACCACTGACGTTGAAGGTCCTCATGACTCCGTGTCGTGAGGAAACCACTACGAGAAAGGGCCGTTCGGCCAATGACGATGACTGACCCGATCGCAGACATGCTTACTCGTCTGCGCAACGCCAACCAGGCGTTCCACGATACGGTTTCGATGCCGTACAGCAAGCTGAAGCAGGGCGTCGCTGAGATCCTCCAGCAGGAGGGTTACATCAGCAAGTACGAGGTGCTGGAGCCCACCGAGGGCCAGGTCGGCAAGACCCTGGCGATCACCCTCAAGTACGGCCGCAACCGTGAGCGCTCGCTCGCCGGCGTCCGCCGCATCAGCAAGCCCGGTCTGCGTGTCTACGCGAAGCACACCGGTCTCCCGAAGGTGCTCGGCGGCCTCGGCGTCGCGATCATCTCGACGAGCCAGGGTCTGCTGACCGACCGCCAGGCGAACAAGAAGGGCGTAGGTGGGGAAGTCCTCGCCTACGTCTGGTAATCAGGGAAGGGAGAGAGAAGAAATGTCGCGTATTGGCAAGCTCCCCGTCCCGGTTCCGGCCGGCGTGGACGTCACCATCGACGGCCAGGTCGTGAACGTCAAGGGCCCCAAGGGCACCCTGTCGCACACCGTGGTCGACCCGATCACCGTCGAGAAGGGTGACGGCGTCCTCGACGTCAAGCGCCCCGACGACAGCCGGGACAACAAGGCCCTCCACGGCCTGTCCCGCACGCTGATCAACAACATGGTCCTGGGTGTCACCGAGGGCTACGAGAAGAAGCTCGAGATCGTCGGCGTGGGTTACCGCGTGCTGTCGAAGGGCCCGACCAAGCTGGAGTTCCAGCTGGGTTACTCCCACTCGATCGTCTTCGACGCGCCCGAGGGCATCACCTTCACCACCGACGGTCCGACCAAGCTCGGTGTCGTCGGCATCGACAAGCAGCTCGTCGGTGAGGTTGCGGCCAACATTCGCAAGCTGCGCAAGCCGGAGCCCTACAAGGGCAAGGGCGTTCGTTACGCCGGCGAGAACATCCGCCGCAAGGTCGGAAAGGCTGGTAAGTGATGGCCATCTCGCTGTCGAACAACAAGCACACCGCTTCCCGTGTCCGCTCGCGCCTGCGTCGTCAGGCCCGCGGTCGCAAGAAGATCGAGGGTACGCCGGAGCGCCCGCGCCTCGTCGTGACCCGCTCGGCCAAGCACATCACCGCCCAGGTCGTCGACGACCTGGCCGGCAAGACGCTTGCCTCGGCTTCGACCATCGAGGGCGACCTGCGGTCGGCCTCCGGTGACAAGACCGCCAAGGCCAAGCAGGTCGGCGAGCTGGTTGCGTCGCGTGCCAAGGCCGCTGGTGTGGAGACCGTCGTCTTCGACCGTGCCGGCAACAAGTACCACGGCCGTGTCGCCGCGCTCGCTGATGGCGCGCGCGGGGCCGGTCTGACCTTCTGATCGCAACGATCGAACGAGAGAAGAGGAAAGTCTGATGAGCGGAGCCCAGCGCGGACAGCGTGGTGGCGAGCGCCGAGGTCGCGACGACCGTCGTAACCAGAGCGCCGACAAGACCGCCTACATCGAGAAGGTCGTCGCGATCAACCGAGTTGCCAAGGTCGTGAAGGGTGGTCGTCGCTTCAGCTTCACCGCCCTTGTGATCGTCGGTGACGGTGAAGGTCTGGTCGGCGTCGGCTACGGTAAGGCGAAGGAAGTTCCCGCGGCGATCGCCAAGGGTGTCGAGGAAGCGAAGAAGCACTTCTTCCGCGTTCCCCGCATCCAGGGCACGATCCCGCACCCGGTGCAGGGTGAGAAGGCCGCTGGTGTGGTCCTTCTCCGTCCGGCCGCCCCTGGTACCGGTGTCATCGCCGGTGGTCCGGTGCGCGCCGTCCTGGAGTGCGCCGGCATCCACGACGTGCTGAGCAAGTCGCTCGGTTCGTCCAACCAGATCAACATCGTCCACGCGACGGTGGAGGCCCTCAGGATGCTCGAGACGCCTGAGGCCGTCGCCGCCCGTCGTGGTCTCCCCGTTGAGGACGTCGCCCCCGACGCGCTGCTCAAGGCGCAGGTCGAGGCCGCGGCTCCCGCCGCGGAGGTGTCGGCCTGATGGCGCAGCTCAAGGTCAAGCAGCTGAAGGGCCGCGTTGGTCTGAAGCAGAACCAGCGCGACACGCTGCGTACGCTCGGTCTCAAGCGGATCGGCGACGTGGTCGTCAAGGAGGACCGCCCGGAGATCCGCGGCATGGTCCAGACCGTCCGTCACCTGGTGACGGTCGAGGAGGTCGACTGATATGGCACTCAAGGTGCACAACCTGGCGCCGGCTCCCGGTGCCAAGAAGGCCAAGACCCGTGTGGGTCGTGGTGAGGCGTCCAAGGGTAAGACGGCCGGCCGTGGTACCAAGGGCACGAAGGCCCGTTACCAGGTCCCCGCTTACTTCGAGGGTGGCCAGACCCCGATGCACATGCGACTCCCCAAGCTGAAGGGTTTCAAGAACCCCTTCAAGGTGGAGTTCCAGGTCGTCAACCTCGACAAGCTCAACGAGCTTTTCCCCGAGGGTGGCGTCGTCACCCCCGAGACCCTGATCGAGAAGGGTGCCGTCCGCAAGGGCCACCCGGTCAAGGTCCTGGGCCAGGGTGACCTGACCGTCAAGGTCGAGATCAGCGCCAACGCCTTCTCCGGCACTGCCAAGGAGAAGATCGAGGCCGCTGGCGGAACTGTCACGGTTCTCTGACAGTTCTACTAACGTAGAGCCTGTCACGTGGGAGCGCGGCCGGGTCGCCCCTTCGGGGTCCCGACCGCGCTCCCGCTGTTTCAGCCCTACGTGCAAGAACTGCCGTGGGGGCTGTTAGGCTGCCACGGGTTTTCGCATCGGCGCAGGCCCTGCGACCCCTGATTGTCGAAAGAGGAACCATTCGTGCTTGGCGCGTTCGCATCAGCGTTCCGTACCCCGGACCTGCGCAAGAAGCTGCTCTTTGTTCTCTTCATCGTCGTGATCTTCAGGGCTGGGTCCCAGATCCCGGCTCCTGGCGTTCACGTCGCGAACGTCCAGCAGTGTCTTGACGCGGCTCAGACCGGTGACAGCGCCGGCCTCTACAACCTGGTCAATCTCTTCTCCGGTGGCGCCCTGCTGCAGTTGACGATCTTCGCGCTCGGCATCATGCCGTACATCACAGCGAGCATCATCCTGCAGCTTCTCGTCGTGGTGATCCCGCGGCTCGAGGCCCTCAAGAAGGAGGGCCAGGCCGGGCAGACGAAGATCACCCAGTACACCCGCTACCTGACCCTCGGCCTTGCGGTCCTGCAGGCCACCGGCATCGTCGCGCTGGCCCGCTCCGGCGATCTGCTCCAGGGCTGCACCCAGCCGCTGCTGCACGACGACGGCACCGCCACCTTCCTGGTCATGGTCATCACCATGACCGCCGGCACCGCGGTCATCATGTGGCTCGGCGAGCTCATCACCGAGCGCGGCATCGGTAACGGTATGTCGATCCTGATCTTCACCCAGGTCGTCGCCACCTTCCCGGCCACGATGTGGGCGGTCAAGAACGACAAGGGCTGGTGGACCTTCGCGATCGTGATCGTCATCGGTCTGGCGATCATGGCGGCGGTCATCTTCATCGAGCAGGCCCAGCGCCGGATCCCGGTCCAGTACGCCCGCCGGATGGTCGGTCGCAAGATGTTCGGCGGCTCGTCGACCTACATCCCGCTCAAGGTGAACCAGGCCGGTGTCATCCCGGTCATCTTCGCCTCGTCCCTGCTCTACCTGCCGGCGATGGCGGCGCAGTTCAACCAGAACGCGCAGAACCCGCCGGCGTGGGTCGACTGGATCAACAACTACTTCGTCCGTGGCGACCACCCGGTCTACATGGCGACGTACTTCGCGCTGATCATCTTCTTCACCTACTTCTACGTGTCGATCACCTTCAACCCACCGGAGGTCGCCGACAACATGAAGAAGTACGGCGGCTTCATCCCAGGTATTCGAGCCGGGAAGCCGACCGAGGACTACCTGTCCTACGTTCTGTCCCGTATCACCCTGCCGGGCTCGCTCTACCTCGGTCTGGTTGCGCTCATCCCGCTGATCGCGCTGGCCCTCATCGGCGCCAACCAGAACTTCCCGTTCGGCGGCACCTCGATCCTCATCATGGTCGGCGTCGCCCTCGACACGGTGAAGCAGATCGAGAGCCAGCTCCAGCAGCGCAACTATGAAGGGTTCCTCCGATGAGACTGATCATCATGGGCCCGCCGGGAGCCGGCAAGGGCACCCAGGCGAAGTTCATCGCCGAGCACTTCGGGATCCCCGCGATCTCGACCGGTGACATCTTCCGCGCCAACATGAGCGAGGGCACGCCCCTCGGCATCGAGGCGAAGTCCTACGTGGACAAGGGAGAGTACGTCCCGGACTCGGTCACGAACCTGATGGTGCGCGACCGCATCGACCAGGACGACGCCTCGCAGGGGTTCCTTCTCGACGGTTACCCGCGCACGCTCGCCCAGGTCGAGGAGCTCGACGGGATGATCAAGTTCACCGGCCACGCCCTCGACGCCGTGGTCGTGCTGACGGTCGACAAGGACGAGATCGTGCAGCGACTGCTGCAGCGTGCCCAGCTCGAGGGCCGCGCCGACGACACCGCCGAGGTGATCCGTCGCCGCCAGGAGGTCTACCTCGAGGAGACCGCGCCGCTGATCGAGGTCTACAAGGGTCGTGGGCTGGTCCACGAGATCGACGGCTTGGGTGAGGTCGCGGACGTCACCAAGCGGATCTTCGACGAGCTCGACATCGTCCCTGAGTCCTGAACCAGAAATTGTGTAACGCAACGGGGGAGCAGTGGGCTTCTTGAACAAGGTCCAGATCAAGACCCCTGAGCAGATCGAGAAGATGCGTAGGGCCGGCCTCGTGGTCGGCGAGACGCTCGAGGTGCTCCGGGCCGCCGCGCGGCCCGGAGTCACCACATCCGAGCTCGACGCCATCGCCGAGGACTCGATCCGGTCCAGGGGTGGCGTCCCGTCGTTCAAGGGCTACCACGGCTTCCCGGGCTCGATCTGTGCCTCGGTCGACGAAGTGGTGGTCCACGGCATCCCGGGTTCCCGAGTGCTCCAGGACGGCGACATCATCTCCATCGACTGCGGCGCCATCGTCGAGGGCTGGCACGGCGATGCCGCGATCACGGTGGCCATGGGCTCGGTGTCCGAGGAGGTCTCCGAGCTGATGCGCGTCACCGAGGAGTCCATGTGGCACGGCATCGCCGCTGCCCGCCTGGGCGGACGGGTCACCGACATCTCGCACGCCATCGAGACCTACGTCGACTCCCAGGGCGACTACGGCATCCTCGAGGACTTCAGCGGCCACGGCATCGGCACCGAGATGCACATGGAGCCGTCGGTGTTCAACTACGGCAAGCCCGGCAAGGGCCCCAAGCTGCAGCGCGGCATCGCGCTCGCCGTCGAGCCGATGCTCACCCTCGGTGGCCCCGAGGTCACCACCCTGGACGACGACTGGACCGTCGTGACCGACGACGGCTCCTGGGCGGCCCACTTCGAGCACACCTTCGCGCTCACCTCCGACGGCGCCTGGGTGCTCACCGCGCTCGACGGTGGCGAGGAGATGCTCGGCAAGCTCGGTGTGCCCTGGGGCGGTCACTGAGCCGCGGCATGACCGAGATCGTGCGCTTCGCGGCAGTAGCCGAGGTCGACGCCGATCTCGGGCTGCTCACCGCCGCGGAGCGGGCGCGTCACGAACGGCTGGTCGCCGATGCCGACAAGCAGGCCTACGCCGCCGCGCACGTCCTCGTCCGCGAGTGCGCCGCGGAGCTGGTGGGCACCGAGCGCAAGGAGATCGTGATCGAGCAGCGCTGCGCTCGTTGCGGCAGTGCCGAGCACGGCGCGCCGTCGGTGGCCGGTGCGGCAGCGATCCGAGTGAGCCTCAGTCACACCCGCGGCCAGGTCGCCGCGGTCGCGGCCGGCCGACGCTGCGGCATCGACGTGGAGAAGGTCTCGCGCGGACCCGATCGGGCGCTCTCGCCGCGCGAGGCGGCCTGGGTCGTGGGGCAGGAGGACGCTGCGTACGCGTTCACGCGGTTGTGGGTGCGCAAGGAGGCGTTGGTCAAGGCCGGCCACGGGAGCATGGCCGCTGCGCAGCGCCTCGACGTCCTCGGCGGCGGGGTCCCGGCGGACCAGGTCGGCGAGATCCGACTCACCCAGTGGGAGGGCCCCGGACTCCTCGGCGCGGTCGCGATCTGTGCCGACATGCGGACCGAAAACTGCTAGGAACCTGATAGGAAACTGAGCGATTGCCGCTTATCCGAGGCTTTGACTAGCGGATATGCGACATCACCTGTCAGTTGACAGAGAAAGGGACCTCGGCATCTCGCGTGCGGCCCCGACTGTGAGTAACTTGGTCAGCCCGCGGGGACAGAGAGAGCCCCGTGCTCGGGAGGAAGAACCGGATGAGTACGCAGTTGCGACCACCAACGGCCGTGCGACCCAATCCATCAGCACGGACGCGAAGCGCGATCATCGACCGCCTCAGTCCTGAGGACATCGACATGTTCTGGGACCAGATCGCCACCTCGCTCCCGCTTGTCGAGGAGACAGGCGCCGGCGCCGCGGACGACGAGGTGATCGTCACCTTCTGCTGGCGCGATGATGAAGCCGAAGAGGTGCTCCTCTTCGCCAACCGGCTGACCGACGAGCGTCATCTCGACGAGACGATGCTCGAGCGGAAGGTCGGCACCGACCTGTGGCACGCCTCGTTCCTGATGAAGGGCGACTGGCGGGCGTCGTACTCCTTCCTGTGCAAGCACTCCGGTGAGCCGGCCCCGTGGGAGAGCGAGGGCCAGGTCGAGCTGCGTGCCGTGCTGCACCGCGGCTACCTCGACCCGCTCAACCCCGACTGGTGCCACAACCGGCAGGGCACCAAGCAGTCGGTGGTCTCGCTGCCGGATGCTCCGCTGCAGCCGTGGCTGTTCCGGCGCGACGACGTCGTCGCCGGCACGGTGACGCTGGAAGTGGGTCCTGACGGTCGCGACGTCTGGCTCTACGACCCCGCAGGTGCCGGTCTCAACGTCGACCTGCCGCTCGTGGTCGCCCTCGACGGTGAGATCTGGACCGACCACCACTCGCTGCCGACCACGCTCGACAACCTGATCGCCGACGGCCACCTCCGCCACGTACGCTGCGTCCTGCCCGCCTCCGGCGGCCGCGACAAGCGGTGGGAGGAGCTCGCCGGAGGCGAGGGCGCCGACTACATCGTCAACCAGCTGCTGCCGTGGGTGCGGGAGCGTCGCGCGGTCTCCGAGGAGACCTACGTCGTGGGCCAGAGCCTCGGCGGCGTCACCGCGCTGCGTGCCGGACTGACCTATCCCGAGCACATCCACGGTGTTGCCAGCCAGTCGGCCTCGCTGTGGCTCGATGACCTCGCGGACGCGGTCACGGCGGAGGCGAAGACCCGTGTGCACCTGGCGCACGGCACCCAGGAATGGGTCCTCGACGAGCTCCACCACGACCTCGTCGACCGTCTCCGTGCCGCCGGGGTCGACGTCACCTCCGCCGAGCACAACGGTGGCCACGACTACGCCTGGTGGCGCTCGGCCATCGCCGATGGCCTGCGCGCGCTGCTGCCACCGGAATAAGCGACCCCTCGGACGGGGTTGAGACCTCACGTGAAGCTGAGCGTTCTCGACCTCGTCCCGGTCCGCAAGGACCAGTCCTCCGCCGATGCCCTGGCCGCGACGCTGTCGTTGGCGAAGGTGGCCGACGAGCTCGGGTTCGAGCGCTACTGGCTTGCCGAGCACCACAACATGCCCGCGGTCGGGTCGACCAACCCGCCGGTGCTGATCTCACTGGTGGCCGGCGCGACCGAGCGGATCCGGGTCGGGTCCGGGGGAGTGATGCTGCCCAACCACGCACCGCTGGTGGTGGCAGAGCAGTTCTCGCTGCTCGAGGCGGCGTTCCCGGGACGGATCGACCTCGGCATCGGCCGTGCGCCGGGGACCGACCCGGTGACCTCCTGGGCACTGCGTCACGGCGCCGGTGGCGTGAGCGAGGACGCGGTCAACCGCTTCCCGGAGTACCTCGACAACATCGTCGCGATGATGGCGCCGGAAGGCGTCGGGCTGATGGCCGGCGGTCGCCAGCACGTCCTGCACGCGACCCCGTCGGCCGCGTCCGTCGCCGAGCTCTGGCTGCTCGGCTCCTCCGACTACTCCGCGCGCCTGGCTGCCGAGAAGGGCCTGCCCTATGTCTTCGCCCACCACTTCGCGGGCAACGGCACCGACACCAAGGCGATGATCGAGCTCTACCGCTCGACCTTCCAGCCCTCCGAGCTCCTCAGCGAGCCCAAGACGTTCCTGACCGTGAACGCGAGCGTGGCCGAGACCTCCGAGGAGGCCGAGCGCCGGGCCCTGCCGCAGCTGCTGACGATGCTGAAGCTGCGCACCGGTCAGCCGCTGACCGCGCAGCCCAGCATCGACGAGGCCGAGAAGACGGAGATCCCCGAGGCCCACCAGGGGCTGGTCGAGACGATGCGCGGCCGTTGGATCATCGGCGATGCCGCGTACGCGAAGGCTCGCCTGGCCGGGATGGCCGAGGAGTACGGCGTGGACGAGGTCATGGTGAACCCGGTCGGATCGGCGTACGAGGGGACGGACCCGCGCACCGCGCCGGCCCGTGAGGAGACCCTGCGGCTGCTGGCCAGGTGAGTTGGGTGGCCGCGTAGGATCGGGCCACCTCGTCGCGAGCGGACGGCGCGCCTGAGCCACTTGGGACGAGGGACCTAGGACACTGTCTGCTTCTGGGCGCGTAACTCTGCGCTCGCGCGCCGGTTGTGCCAGTCTGATCAACGCTCTGTTTCCTTCTCCACATTTGAAAGTGCCGCCTCATGACACGCTGGAGCCTGCGCTGGTTGAAGCGCCGGGGGCCCCAGACTGCGACGCTCGCTGAGCAGTCAGATCCGGGTCTTGCTCGCTCGTTCCCTCCGACCGGGGGGCATGCCGTGCCTTTCTCTCCGGTGCCATCCAACCCCGCCATGCCACCGATCTCGTCCACGCCGATCTCGTCCACACCACCTCCCCTCCAGGAGGACGAGGACGAGGCCTGGCCCGAGATCATGGAGCAGTTCGGGCTCCACCTGATCAGCCTGGCCGAGCAGATGCGCATCTCGCTCGACGGGCTCGAGGCCGACGAGGACGACCCCGATCGCTTGAAGCAGCTCTACGAGGTCGACCACGCCGTCACCCGCATGCGCCGCGCGACCCGCGACATGCGCACCCTCGCCGGCCGCGCCGAGGACGAGATGGGCGGCATCGACACCTCGCTGCTGGACATCATCCGGATGGCGCTGTCGGGCATCGAGCGCTACAACCAGGTCACGATCGGCCGGGTGAGCGAGCTCGCGGTCATCGGCTACGCCGCCGACGACGTCTCCTGCCTGATCGCCGCGCTGCTCGACAACGCGACCAAGTACTCCCCGGGTGCGGTGACCGTCAACGTCCACCTGGCCGACGCCGGGGACGTGCTGTTCCGCATCGAGGACACCGGCATCGGCATCCCGGAGCGGTCGGTGGGTCGCCTCAACGCGCTGCTCGCGGGCCCGATCGTGGAGCTGGTCAGCAAGTCCGGGAGCCACACCGGCTTCCCGGTGGTGCACCGGATCGCGCGCAGGTACGACATCGACGTACGTCTCGCCACCCGCCCCGCGCCCGGCAACGGGATGATCGCGATGGTGACGGTGCCCGCCCAGCTCCTGTGCGAGGTGCCGGTCACCCCGCTCGAGCCGGCCGAGCTGCCGCGGACCTCGAGCGCGAGCAGCGTCGCGGTCCTGCCTCCCGCCCCGCGGCGGCGCCGTGGACCCGAGTCCATGCCTCAGCCGGCCGCCCGGCCCGTGCGGCGAGAGCTGCGTCCGTCCACGCTCGAGCCGGTGCGCCGGCCGATGCCGCCGACCGAGCAGATCGCGCCGCAGACCGGGCAACAGCCCGCGCTGCGACAGCCTCTGCACCAGCCGGCGGCCCAGTTCGCGCCGGCGCCCAGCGAGCAGCCGTCGCCGGATCTCGCCACCGACACCATGAAGACGTCGATCCCGCTCCCTGGCGAGACGGATGGGACGGATGAGACGAATGAGGCCTCCGTGCCCGCTGAACAGAGCAGCCCAGTAGAGTCAGGCGCGCTCCCGCGCCGGGAGCCGGTCAGCCTGCGCAGCAAGCAGACCGTGCCCGAAGCAGCCGCTGGACCGCAGCCGGATGAGTCCTCGCCCGAGGACCAGTCGGCGGCCCGGCACTCCTTCGCCGACGATCTCGACGCGTTCTCCCTTGGTAGCTAAGCCCCAGCAGTGAAAGGAACCCTTTCGTAATGGAAAGCCCGGTCGTCCCCCGCGACCCCAAGGAATTCAGCTGGCTGATCGACAACTTCGCCAGCTCCACCCCGGGTGTGACCCATGCGCTCATCGTCTCCTCCGACGGACTCCCGCTGATCGGTGCCGGCGGCATGTCCGCCAACGTCGCCGACCCGCTCGCCGCGATGACGGCGGGAGTGATCAGTCTCGGCAACAACATCGCGCGCGAGGTCGGTGAGCCCGGCTGTGACCAGGTGATGCTGAAGTTCCACACCGGACACTTCCTCTTCATGGGCATCGGTGATCTCGCGGGCTTCGCCGTCCTCGTCGGCGCCGGAGCCAACCTGGGCGTCGTCGCCCACAAGATGGCCCAGATGGTCGACGCCGTGGGCCACGTACTCACTCCCCAGATGCGCGACGAGCTGCGCCAGATGACGGTCAGCTCGATGGCGGGGGAGCGCGCGTGAGTGTAAACCCGTGGGTACGTCCTTATGTGCTCACCGGCGGCCGCACCAGGACCAACCACCAGCTGTACGTGCACACGCTGGTCTCTGCGGCGCACTTCGACGCGCGCGCGGCCGCCAAGCTGACGCCCGAGTCGCGCCGGCTCTACGACCGCGTACGGCTCGGTCCACAGTCGGTCGCGGAGCTGTCCGCGCATTGCGGGATCTCGCTCGGGGTGACGCGCGTGCTGCTCGAGGACCTGGCCTCGACCGAGCACCTGCAGATCAACGAGGGGGCTTACGACTCCCCGTTCGACCACCGTCTGTTGAAGAGAGTTATCGATGGCCTTTCCGAGCTCGGCTGACCGCCCGGCACTGACCGTCACCTCCGCCAAGATCGTGGTCGCCGGGGGTTTCGGCGTCGGGAAGTCGACCCTGGTCGCCTCGGTCTCGGAGATCCCGCCGGTCAACACCGAGGCGTGGATGACGCAGGCCGGTGAGTCGGTGGACCCGCTCTCGGACTCGAGCGCCAAGACGACCACCACGGTCGCGATGGACTTCGGGCGGGTCACCCTCGCGCCCGATCTGCTGCTCTACCTGTTCGGCACCCCGGGCCAGCCCCGGTTCTGGCCGATGTGGGACGACCTGTGCCGAGGCGCCAGCGGCGCCGTCGTCCTCGTCGACACCCGCCGGCTCGACGGGTCCTTCCCGGCGGTCAACTACTTCGAGAACGACACCGACGTCCCGTTCATCGTGGCGGTCAACCTGTTCGACGGGCAGCTGACCCACTCGCTGGAGAAGGTGCGCGACGCGCTCTGTCTCGACGAGCGGACACCACTGGTGACCGTGGATGCCCGCGACCGCAGGTCGACGGCCAAGACGTTGGTCGCCTGCCTGTCGCACACGATGAAAAACACCCCCACACGCGCCTGAGCCCGGAGGCGTCCCCACTCCGAAGGAGTTTCATTGCGCAAGATCCTGATCGTCGGCGCCGGACAGGCGGGCATGCAGCTCGCTCTCAGCCTCCAGGCCGAGGGCTATGAGGTGACGGTCATGTCCGCGCGTACGCCCGACGAGCTGCGCCACGGCTGGCCGATGTCGACCCAGGTCATGTTCGACCCTGCGCTTGCCTACGAGCGCGTCTACGACCTCAACCTCTGGGAGGACGAGGCGCCCCGCATCCCCGCGGTCGGCATCTCGGTCAGCCCGGAGCCCGGCGTGCGCGCGCTCAAGTTCGACGGGCCCTGGGAGCCGTACGCCATGTCCGTCGACCAGCGCCTGAAGATGTCCGCCTGGCTCGAGCTGTTCGAGGACCGGGGCGGCCGGATCATCTACCACCCGGTGATGACCTCCGACCTCGCCGGCCTGTCCTCGATGTACGAGCTGACCCTGATCGCTGCCGGCAAGGGCGAGATCGTCGAGCTGTTCGACCGTGACCCGGTCCGGTCCAAGTACGACACCCCCGGCCGTGCGCTCTCGGCCATCTACCTCCACGGCATGGTCGAGCCCGACGACTTCCCGGCCGGGAGCATGCGGATCAACGTCGCGCCCGGCGTGGGGGAGCTGTTCGTGATCAGCGCCCTGACCCAGGCCGGGCCGAGCCGGGTCGCGTTCGTCGAGGCGATCCCCGACGGCCCCTTCGACTGCTTCTGGGACCGTCCGCGTCCCGACGAGCACCTGCGCCGGCTGCAGCACGTGATGCTCGAGCACATGCCGTGGGAGGGCGAGCTGATGCTCGACTGCGAACCCACCGACGCCCGTGCTTCGCTCTCGGGCGCGTTCACCGGCATGATCCGCAAGCCGTACGCAGAGGTCGGGGACGGAGCGTACGTCTTCGGCATGGGTGACGTCGTCGTGGTCAACGATCCGATCGCGGGCCAGGGGTCCAACAACGCCGCCCACTGCGCCGGCATCTACACCCAGGCGATCCTCGATCGCGGCGACCTGCCGTTCGACCCGGCCTGGATGCGGGCGACCTTCGAGACCTTCTGGGAGACCCGTGCCCAGCACTCGACCGGCCTGACCGACGCGCTGCTCAACCCGCTGCCCGACCACGTGCAGCAGGTGCTCGGCGCGGCCACCCAGCATCAGGCGGTGGCGGACCGGTTCACCCGGCTGTTCCCGCACCCCGAGGATCTCGGGCCGTTCCTCGGCGACCCGGAGGTGGCGCTCGCGTACGTCGCGGAGGTCGCTCAGGCCGACGCGGCGGCCAGGGCCTGAGCGAGCGTCAGCGAGCGACCCAAAGGTTCAAGCCGACACGTCCGTATTCTTCGCATTGCTCTACGGATGTGGCGGCTTGACGATTAGGGCATTGCTGTTCTAGGGGTCTAGGCTTGGTAGTCGGTCCAACGTGGGTCTGTCTCGTCGTGCCTCGCGGCTGCCCGGTCAGCGCGCTTCTGTGCGCTCGCGGGTGAGACATGCAGATGGCTTCACGAGGTCCACTCCGAGTTCTCGGAGAGGTTCCCGGACCGCCCGCGGGTCATCCGATCCGTGGTTTGAACGGTAGATGACCGACCAACAGATTGCAGAGGGCATGCCGAAGAAAGAAGGCGTGATCGAGATCGAGGGCACCGTAGTGGAGGCCCTCCCCAACGCCATGTTCCGTGTGGAGCTGAGCAACGGACACAAGGTTCTCGCCCACATCAGCGGCAAGATGCGACAGCACTACATCCGGATCCTTCCCGAGGACCGCGTGGTGGTGGAGCTGTCTCCCTACGACCTGACCCGCGGTCGGATCGTCTACCGGTACAAGTAAGCCGGTCTAGACAAAGAAAGGGCTGACATGAAGGTCAACCCGAGCGTCAAGAAGATCTGTGACAAGTGCAAGGTGATCCGTCGCCACGGCCGCGTCATGGTGATCTGCGAGAACCCGCGCCACAAGCAGCGCCAGGGCTGAGTCCCTTTCTCGCGCACAACTGAATATTCGCATCGAGTCGCTAGGAGGCGTACGCCTCCGAAGCACCTCCGGTTCAGAGGCCGGAGCCCGAGGGTGCCACCCCGGGGCGCGACCCGAACGACACCTCTGACGAACGAGAAGGAACGACATGGCACGCCTCCAAGGTGTTGACCTTCCGCGCGACAAGCGCGTGGAGATCGCTCTCACCTACATCTACGGCATCGGCCGTACCACCTCGCAGAAGCTCCTCGAGGCCACCGGCGTCAACCCGAACACCCGGGTGCACGCTCTGGCTGAGGACGAGCTGGTCAAGCTCCGTGACGAGATCGAAGCCCAGGGCATCCAGACCGAGGGTGACCTCCGTCGCGAGGTCCAGGCTGACATCCGTCGCAAGATCGAGATCGGCAGCTACCAGGGTCGCCGCCACCGTCAGGGCCTTCCGGTCCGCGGCCAGCGGACCAAGACCAACGCGCGCACCCGCAAGGGCCCGAAGCGCACCGTCGCCGGCAAGAAGAAGGCCAAGTGATCCGACGCCTGTACCGGATTCTTCCGGGCAGCGTTGATCCGGCTTTCGCCTCGATCTCACAGACCAGCCAACACAGGAGTTAATGCATGCCTCCGAAGACCCGACAGGGTGCGACGAAGGTTCGTCGCAAGGAGAAGAAGAACGTCGCTCAGGGCGAGGCCCACATCAAGAGCACGTTCAACAACACGATCGTCACGATCACCGACCCGACCGGTGCGGTGATCTCGTGGGCCTCGGCCGGCACCGTCGGCTTCAAGGGCTCGCGTAAGTCCACCCCGTTCGCCGCTCAGATGGCCGCCGAGGCCGCTGGCCGCCGCGCGATGGACCACGGCATGAAGAAGATCGACGTCTTCGTCAAGGGCCCGGGCTCGGGCCGCGAGACCGCGATCCGTTCCCTGGGTGCGATCGGCCTCGAGGTCGGCACCATCCAGGACGTCACGCCGGCCCCGCACAACGGTTGCCGTCCGCCCAAGCGCCGTCGCGTTTGATCCCCACCGAGACATAGAAGGAGACTGAAGAGTAATGGCCCGTTACACCGGACCCATGACCCGCAAGTCGCGCCGTCTCGGTGTCGACCTTGTCGGCAACGACGCGGCGTTCGAGAAGCGCCCCTACCCTCCCGGCCAGCACGGCCGCGGCCGCATCAAGGAGAGCGAGTACCTCCTCCAGCTTCGTGAGAAGCAGAAGGCTCGCTTCACCTACGGCGTGATGGAGAAGCAGTTCGCTTCCTACTACGCCGAGGCCCACCGTCGCGGTGGCAAGACCGGCGACAACCTCCTGGTGCTCCTCGAGGGCCGCCTGGACAACGTCGTCTACCGTGCCGGCTTCGCCCGCACCCGCCGCCAGGCCCGCCAGCTGGTCGTTCACGGCCACTTCCTGGTCAACGGCAAGAAGGTCAACGTGCCTTCGTTCCAGGTCTCGGCTCACGACGTCATCGACGTTCGCGAGAAGTCCCTGGAGATGACCCCGTTCATCGTGGCTCGCGAGACCCACGGCGAGCGCGTCGTCCCCGCGTGGATCGAGGCCGTGCCGTCGCGCATGCGCATCCTGATCCACCAGCTTCCGGTCCGGGCGCAGATCGATGTCCCGGTCCAGGAGCAGCTGATCGTCGAGTACTACTCGAAGCTCTGATCAACCCTCAGCAGTAACCACGGCGAGTCCCCGGCGTTCAACTTCATACGAAGTCGTACGCCGGGGCCTTGCCAGCCCCACAGCCTTCCGTCATCACCCCTTGAAGTTCGGGTCCGTCAAATAGCGGTCGGCCCGGAAAGGACAAATCAGTGCTTATCGCACAGCGCCCCACCCTGTCGGAAGAGTCCGTCGAGGAGTTCCGCTCCCGCTTCGTGATCGAGCCCCTCGAGCCGGGCTTCGGTTACACGCTGGGCAACTCTCTTCGGCGCACCCTGCTCTCCTCGATCCCCGGTGCTTCGGTCACCTCGATCAAGATCGACGGCGTTCTCCACGAGTTCTCGACCATCGAGGGCGTCAAGGAGGATGTCACCGAGATCATCCTCAACCTCAAGGGTCTGGTCGTCTCCTCCGAGCACGACGAGCCCGTCACCATGTACCTGCGCAAGTCCGGCGCCGGTGACGTCACCGCTGCCGACATCGCGCCGCCCGCCGGTGTCGAGGTGCACAACCCCGACCTGAAGATCGCGACCCTGTCCGACAAGGGCAAGATCGAGCTCGAGCTCGTGGTCGAGCGTGGCCGCGGCTATGTCTCCGCCGTCCAGAACAAGGGCGCCGAGAACGAGATCGGCCGCATCCCGGTCGACTCGATCTACTCGCCGGTCCTCAAGGTCAGCTACAAGGTCGAGGCGACCCGTGTCGAGCAGCGTACCGACTTCGACAAGCTCGTCATCGACGTCGAGACCAAGCCGTCGATCGCTCCCCGTGACGCGATCGCCTCGGCCGGTAAGACCCTGGTCGAGCTCTTCGGTCTGGCCCGCGAGCTGAACGTCGACGCCGAGGGCATCGACATCGGCCCGTCGCCGGTCGACGAGCAGCTCGCCGCCGACCTCGCCCTCCCGGTCGAGGACCTGCAGCTGACCGTTCGCTCCTACAACTGCCTCAAGCGTGAGGGCATCCACACCGTGGGTGAGCTCATCTCGCGCTCGGAGCAGGACCTGCTCGACATCCGCAACTTCGGCGCCAAGTCGATCGACGAGGTCAAGCTGAAGCTGCACGAGATGGGCCTGTCCCTCAAGGACAGCGCTCCGGGCTTCGACCCGTCCGCCGCCCTCGCCGCCTACGGCGACGATGACGACGACGCGTTCGTCGAGGACGAGCAGTACTGAGTTTCCACCAAACCGCCCCGTGAGGGGCGTCTACCCCGGTACCTGATACGGCCGGAGAGAAGGAGCAGGCACGATGCCTACCCCGAAGAAGGGTGCCCGTTTCGGCGGTTCGCCCGCGCACCAGAAGCTGATCCTCTCGAACCTCGCCACCGCGCTGTTCGAGAACGGCCGCATCACCACCACCGAGGCCAAGGCTCGGCACCTCCGCCCCGTCGCGGAGAAGCTGATCACCAAGGCCAAGAAGGGTGACCTGCACAACCGTCGCGAGGTTCTCAAGACCATCCGCGACAAGTCGGTCGTGCACACCCTCTTCACCGAGATCGCCGAGCAGTTCTCGGAGCGTCCGGGTGGCTACACCCGGATCACCAAGATCGGTCCCCGCAAGGGCGACAACGCTCCGATGGCTGTGATCGAGCTCGTCAACGAGGCCTACGAGCCGAAGACCAAGGCTGCTCCGGCTGCCGCGGCTCCGGTTGCCGCCCCCGTTGAGGAGAAGGTCGAGGAGGCGCCGGTCGAGGAGACCGAGGTCGTCGAGACCGAGGCTGCCGAGGAGGCTCCCGCTGCGGAGACCACCGAGGACGAGGCCAAGGCCTGATCTGGTTCTGAACTGTGGCCCGTCACCCGCGAGGGTGACGGGCCGCTGTCATCTCCCGACTGTCACTGCCCGGCGGTCTGCTCGGTGCGGGCCAAGAGCCAGCAGATGACCCCGCCCAGGACCATGACCACGGTCGTCGCGACGGTCGAGAGGGCCGAGAGCAGCTGCGCGGCGGCGATGTTGTCGAGCGACATGGCGGGCGCCAGCACGAGCGACAGCGGAACCTGCACCACGATGAGCAGCACGTAGGTGATGGGCAGCCCGATCAGCCACCGCCGGCCGGTCCAGGCGGCAGATCCCCAGCCGGCCAGGACCAGCATGAGGAACATCGGCGAGAGGAAGCCGATGACGGCCGGGTTGTAGAAGTCCAGCAGCCGGATGAACCCGTACCAGAACACCGTGCTCAACAGCCAGGAGAGCATCGGCAGCACGATGCCGAGGAGCCGGCCCGTCGGGGTGCGAGCGATGTACGCGGCGCCACCTGCGACCACGGCGTACAGCAGCGCGTTGAGCACGATGGTCACGACGTTGGAGACGGACATGCTCGCGATCGTGCCTCCGAGGAAGTACGTCAGGAGGAAGCCGATCAGGGCGATCGCGATCTGCAGGATCAGCACCGCCACGATCACGAAGATGGTGGCACCCATGGTCGATCGAGGGGCGGAGCCGGTGAGGTGGGTCGGCGGCGACGGCGAAGGGGGCGGTGGGGGAGGAGGCGCGGCGTAGCTCATGGCAGGCAGCCTGCCGGAGCCGCTGCGTACCTGACCACCCCTATTCCGAGCGGGACTGTCAGAGGCCCGTGAGGAACGCGGTGCCGTCGAGAGAGCCGGGTTCTGCGCCGGTGCGGGCGATGTCGTGGACCGCGCGCTGGATGGCCTCGTTGGCGGGCGTCGGGACACCGTGGAGGCGACCGAGCAGCACGATCTCGCCGGAGAGGTAGTCGATCTCGACGCCGGTGCCGCGGGTGAGGCTCTGCCAGGTCGAGCTGTTGTTGGCATGGCCGCGGCCGGTGATGTGGCCGGCACGCCGGGCCCGGTCCTGGTCGGCGGTCACGACGTCGATGCCGGCGGCGGCGAGGGCGGTCTCCGCCTCGGCCAGGCAGCGGGCGTAGATCTCCTCGTCGCTGGGGCCGGGGGCGATCGCGGCGTTGACGCCGTTGCCGAGGTTGTTGAGGAGCTTGCGGTGCTTCCAGGCCATGATGTCGGCGCGCGGCTCGCTCAGGAACCCTGCGTTGACCAGGTCGTTCGCGATCGCCGTGGTGACTTCGTCGACGCCGGTGGGGTAGCGGCCGATGTCCAGGACGCCGGGCCTGTTGCCGGAGTCCTGGACGACGGCGCCCGGGGTCAGGAAGGTGGCGGGAAGGATGACATGGATGGCGTACGTCCGGGCGAACCGCCGCAGGATCCGGGGCTCGTTCGCGACGCCGTTCTGCAGGGAGACGACCGGCGTGCCCGGCGGGGCGTACGCAGCCAGGTCCTCGAGCGCGGCCTCGGTCTGCTGGCCCTTGACGCTGAGGAGCACGACGGTGTCCTCGGTCCAGACGACCTCGCCGGCCTCGCCGACGGCGGGTACGTCGAGGGTCAGCACGCCGTCGGGGGTGTCGAGGCTGAGGCCGAGGTCCTGGATCGCGCGGAGGTGCTCACCGCGGGCCACCAGGGTGACCTCGATCCCTGCCCTGTGCAGCAGGCCGCCCACGACGCCGCCGACCGCTCCTGCTCCGAAGATCACATAGCGCATGCGCCGAGTCTGGCAAACGACGTGGTCGCTGCGAGAATGGGGCCGTGCGCATCAGGATCGACCTCGCCTACGACGGCACCACGTTCCACGGCTGGGCGACCCAGCCGGGGCTGCGTACGGTCCAGGGGGAGCTCCAGGGAGCGCTGGCGACCGCGCTGCGCGTGCCGGGCACGGGGGAGCGGTCCCAGGTGTGGGTGACGGTCGCGGGGCGGACGGACTCGGGTGTGCACGCCCGCGGCCAGGTGGCCCACTTCGACATCGACGCTGACGTGCTCGAGTCCTCGCGCGGACGCTCCGAGCAGTCGCCGCTGGCCGCGCTGGTGCGCCGCCTGAACGGGATCCTCCCCGCCGACGTGCGGGTGCGGGCCGCCGTCGAGGCGCCGGTGGGCTTCAACGCCCGGTTCTCGGCGTTGTGGCGACGCTATGTCTACCGGATCGTGGACGACCCGGCGTACGTCGACCCGCTGCTGCGCGGGCACGTGCTCTACCGGACGCGGCCGCTCGACCTGTCGCTGATGAACGTCGCCTCCGCGGATCTCGTCGGGCTCAACGACTTCGCCTCCTTCTGCAAGCCGCGGGAGGGCGCGACCACGATCCGCGACCTGCGCCAGCTCAGCTGGGAACGGCGCCCCGACGGGATCATCGAGGCGACCGTCCTCGCCGACGCCTTCTGCCACTCGATGGTGCGCTCGCTCGTTGGCTGCCTGATGGTGATCGGGGAGGGCCGCAAGGACGTCACCTGGGCCAAGGAGTCGCTGGCCTCGCGCTCGCGGTCCTCCTCCATCCCGATCGCGCCGGCCAACGGACTGACCCTCGAAGAGGTCGCCTATCCGCCGGACGAGATGCTGGCGGCCCAGCACGAACGCACCATGAACCGCAGAGAGGCGCACGAGGTTGACCGGGACTGACGACGAGCACTACTTCTCCGCCGACCCGTCGGTGCCCTTCGAACGGATCCCCGTCTCGACGACCGTGTGGGACCTCGACCTCTCGCTGGTCTCGGGGTCCGGCGTCTTCGCCAAGGGGCGCCTGGACATCGGCACCTCGGTGCTGTTCAAGGAGACCGAGCCGCCTGCTCTGAAGCCGGGCGCGCGCGTCCTCGACCTCGGCTGCGGCTACGGCGTGATCGGGCTCGCGCTGGGTCTCGCGGTGCCGGAGGCGTACGTCACCGGGGTCGACGTCAACGAGCGCGCCGTCCTGCTGGCCAACGAGAACGCCGCCTCACTCGGGCTCGGCGACCGCTATCGCGCCGCCGTGCCGGGCGAGGTCGACCCCGAGGTGACGTACGACGAGATCTGGAGCAACCCGCCGATCCGGATCGGCAAGCAGGCCCTCCACGAGCTCCTCCTGACCTGGCTTCCCCGGCTCGCTCCCGGCGGTCGCGCCGTCATGGTCGTCGGCAAGAACCTCGGCGGCGACTCCCTCCAGCGCTGGCTCGGCGAGCAGGGCTACCCGACCGAACGGATCGGCAGCGCCAAGGGGTTCCGGGTGCTGGAGACCCACCGCTCCTGACCTGTCCAGGTGTGGGTTTCCGCCGTTTCGCGCGTTTCGCGGCCGGTCGCGACGGGTGCACTGCGAGACTCCGCCCATGACCAACCCCGCGATGACGACCCCCATCCTGACGAACCGTGAGCGCTTGGCCCGCTCCTACAAGGCCTGGGGCGTCGCCGCGCTGCTGAGCCTGGTGACGGTGCTGCCCGTCTACCTTGCCGTCACGAGCTCCGGGATCGAGCTGTCGTGGCTGGCGAGCGTGGCGGTGATGGTCGTCGTGGGGCTGATCGGGCCGGTGGTCGGGGCTTATCTGAGCGGGCGTGCCGGGTTGGGGCGGTTCTGTACCGGGATCGCCTTCGTGATCATCGCGACCCCGATGACGAGCCTGCCGCTGCTGGCGATCCCGGCGTACATCCTGGCCCCATGGATCGCCGTGGCGATCACCGAGGAGCCGGCGCCTCAGCGTCAGAACGGCTGAGAGCTCAGGCGGGACCGGAACCTAGGCCGCATCGCCGAGTGCCCCCAGCGACGGCGGACGGGGCGTTGTCCGGGGCGAACGAATTTTCGTTCGCACGCAGGTCAGACCAAGCGACTTCGAGTCAGCGCACTTGGGTATCCGTGCGGATGTACCTTCCGCATTGTTCGGCCAGGCTCGATGGGTGAGCAGACCGAACCCGACTTGGCACGGCAACGTCATCCGTGGTGACGCTCCACCTGAGGCCCCGCCGAGTTGCCCGCCCTCACGACTCCCGCCGAGTCGGCGCGTGATGTCGAGCCGACTCGGCGGGATTTCGTGTGAGGATTGGCCGACACGGCGGGGGTGCGGTCAGGCGGGGACCCGGTCTTTCGCCAGCCCGACGG